>JAYVOV010000019.1:0-10692 GCA_043757735.1 Burkholderiaceae bacterium | reverse complement strand
TCGGAGTTGAATTCCGGCTGTCAACCGCAGTTGGCCGCCGTGCCGTTGAAGGTGATCACGGGCGGGGTATCGGTGGCTGCTGATTCGACGTAACTGATCTGACAGTTCGCCGGTGTACCTGCGCCCTGAATCTGCACGGTGGTGGTCTTGGTGGAGCCCGTGTGCGTGATCGTCACGCCATCGACGCCACCAAGATTCGCCGCCACTTCGATGCCGGTTGCGGCGGCCGTGGGATACCCGTTGACCAGATTGACCGTGGCGCCTTCCATCGTGACACTGCCGGTCGCACCGGACTGGCCCTTGACCAGTGCCGCGGCCCGCGCCAGCGCCGAAGCGCTCTTGACGGTACCCAGCACTGCCTGACCTTTCGCCAATCGTGCATCACCCTGCAGTCCGACGAAGCGCGGCAGCGCGACCGCGGCGAGCACGCCGAGGATCACGATCACGACAACGAGTTCGACCAGGGTGAAGCCCTTCTGTGTTTGCTTGCGCATGATTTTTCCTATGGGAGTTTTCAGGACGACCCCCGGATTATCGACCGCACTTCGCCCCTCTTAAGGCCGGTGAAGCGGCGCAATCGTCCGTCTGATCGGCGCCTGTCCGGCTCGCTCCATTTGCGACAGTGCTGGAATCGGGTGGTGGGCCGTGTGCCCGCCATTGCCCCGATTCGATTGGAATCGCACTGCCGTGAGCACCATTGAACAGAACATGGACGAAATCCTGCGCAAGCTGCGGCGCCGCTTCGGCCTGAGCGCCGGCAGCGGCTGGGGGGTGGCCTCGAGCGGCTCGGCGACGGCCACCGCCTGTGTGGAACGCCGGGCCAGCGGACGGCTGTCCTTGAAGCGCCTGCGCATCCTGTCGGCCGAGGGCGATGCACCGGCGCGCCGGGTATCGGACCTGGTGGCAACGCTGCGCAAGCCAGCGGTTTCCTGCGCGATGCTGATGCCGGCCGAAGACTATCAGGTGATGTTCATGCCAGGCCTTCCCGTCGCTCAGGCCGAGCGGATCCAGGCCTTGCAGTGGCGTCTGAAGGACGACATCGAATTCCCGTCCGATGAAGCGGTGATCGAATGCCTGACCGTGACGGCGCAGGCCGGCGGCAGCCAGCATGAATTGTGGATGGTGGTGGTTGCGCGGCGCCGCCGCATCTATGAATTGATCGCGCCGCTGCGCACGGCCGGGGTCGCGATCGACGTCGCCGACATCGCCGAGCTGGCGCAGCGCAATCTTGCAATGCACACAGTGCCGCCCGGGCGCACTGTCGCGATGCTCACGCTCGACAAGCTTCACGGCATGCTCACGATCAGTCGCGACGATGGCATGTACGCCACCCGGCGGCTCGATCCGATTGCGGTGGCGCTCGCCGATGGCGACGCCGAGCGCCGCGAGTCCCTGATCGAAAGACTCGCGCTCGAACTGCAGCGCACCTTCGACAACGTCGAACGTCAATACGGCGCGGGTCCGATCGACCGCGTCGTCGTGCAATGCGAGCACGCCACCGAGCAGGTCCTGGCCGGCCTGGCCCGTGAGCTGCCGGTGCCCGTCGAAATCTTCTCGCTGCCCAAATTTCTGCACAGTGACGATCCTCGACTGCTGGCGCAGGCCGGTGCCAGCACTGTGGCAACCCTGGCGATCGGCGCAGCTCTGCGCTACGACCCCGAGCCGGCTCGAGCAGACGCAGCCGGCATCAAGTCATGACCCAGCACATCAATCTGCTGCACAGCGAACGCAGCGAGTCCCGCGATGCGCTGCAACTGCTGCCGGTGGTCGGATGCATGCTGGTCGCACTGACCTGCGCTGCTGCGGCCGGCTGGTATTCGCAGCAGCGACTTGCGCAGGCGCAGTCCGATGCCCGCGTCGCGCGCACTGCCACAGCAGCGGCCCGACAGCAGACTGGGACGGCCCTCGCGCTTGACACCGAACTCGCCAGAGAACTCGACCAGGCGCGCTCGCGGATCCTGCAGGTCGCCAAGGTGGGCGTGCAGTTGCGAGAACTCGACACAGTGCGCTCACAACCTTTCTCGAGCCTGTTCGACGCGCTGGCCCGCCGCACGCTCGATGGCGTCTGGCTGACCGGCCTGAGTGCCGACGGCGATGCGCAGCGACTCACGCTGGTCGGCCGTGCCATCGAGCCTGACCGGGTCCCCCTCTACCTGAAAGAACTCAACCACGAGCCGCTCCTGCGCGAGCGGCGTTTCCAGGCGATGGAGATGCGCGAACAAGAGACGAAACCAGGTACCCGGGTCATCGAATTCCGTCTCAGCACTACGCCGATCGCGAGGCGCGGATCATGAAGGTCAGGTGGCAAAGGCTGGCCAATCATTTCGGTGCGCGCAGCAGGCGCGAGCGCCTGCTTGTTGCGGTACTGTCGGCACTGGGATTGCCCCTGGCCGCGCTGGTCCTGTGGGTAGAGCCCGGCTGGCGGGCCCACCGCATTCTGCAGATCGAAGCCGCGCAACTCAACAGCCAGGCAGAGCGCGCCAGCAGCGCTGTCCGAATCGACCCCAACACTCAGGCTCGCCTGGAGCTGCAGTCGCTGCAAACCCAGCTGGCGCAACAACGCGAGCTGCTGTCGGAACAATCCAGACGCATGGTCTCACCGGCCGAGATGGTGCCGCTGCTTGAAACGCTGCTGGCAAAGCACCCGGGAGTGCGGCTGCAGGCGCTGAGTTCCCTTGCCAGCGAACCTTGGCGCGGCGCGGCCACAGCGGGCGCCTCTGCGCTCGTCGCGCCAGCGGCCGCGGCTGCCGGACAATCTGGCAGCACAGCCAGCACTCAACCGGCATCGGCCGCTCAAGGCATCGGACTGTATCGCCACGGCGTTGAACTCGAGCTCGAAGGGCCATGGAGCGCTCTGCGCGGCTATCTTGCCGAAATCGAACGCTCCCCGAGCCAGTTGCAATGGGGCCAGCTCCAGTTGAGCGTCCACGAACATCCGCTGGTGCGCATGAAGATCACCCTGCACACCCTCAGCCTGGAGGCCGCATGGCTGCAACTCTGAGCTCTCTGCCGGCACGCCTGGCGGGACTGGTTCTGGCTTGTCTGCTGCTGGCCCTGAACACAGCCGCGCTCAGCCGTGAGCCCGGCGGGGCCGCCGGCGATCCAACCCGGCCGCCTTCGCATCTTCTGGAAAGCGCGGCGCCTGCCAGCCCGGGTGCGCGGGCAGGCGCCGCCGACGCTCGAACCATCATTCTGCAGGCCATTCTCCACGCCGAAGGCCGGCCACCGAAAGTGATGATCGAAGGCTGGCTCTACCGGATCGGCGACACGGTTCATGGCTGTCGACTGACGGCTATCGGCCGTCAGAGTGCCGACTGCGAGGCAAAAGGCCGCCGAGTCAAGATTGCGCTCATTCCCGACGCCCGCATCACCCGCGCCGGAAACGCCGAGGCCGATGCCCAGCCAGCGCCGCCGCTGCCCCTGATCAAGCCCCTGCGCGCCAGGCAAAGCCGTCCGAACAAGGAAGACCCATGAATCTGCGCACGCATCATCGCTGCCTGTTACTCGCCTGCGTGCTGCTGCTCCAGGCGGGCTGCGCCAGCCAGACGCCAGCCAATACCACTCTGGCGGCGATTGGCCAGCAATTGACCGCCGCGCCGGCACGCGCCGCAGCCGCGCCTGTGCCGGCGGCAGTCAGGCAGGCCATCGAGCAGGCCGCGCCGGTCGAGTCGCCGACCAATTGGCTGCCCGAACCACGCTTCGATCTATCGGTGGTCAATGCGCCGGCCGCGCAGGTCTTTCTGGCCATCGCGAGCGACACCCGCTACAGCATGCTGCTGCCACAGAATCTGCCGGGCACCATCACGGTCAACTTGAAGGACGTGACGGTACGCGAAGCGATGGACTCGCTGCGCGAACTCTACGGCTACGAATACCGCATTGAAGGCAAGCGCGTTTTCGTCCAGTCACAGGCTTTGCAGACGCGTCTGTTCAAGGTGAACTACCTGGCGATCAAGCGCCAGGGCCAGTCCGATGTCCGTGTGAGCTCGGGCTCCTTGAACGCCACGCCGATACCTGGCGCGGCGGCCGCCGCGTTGCCCGGCGGCGCCATTCCGGGTGCGCCCGGCGGCGCCGGCGCGCGCAGCGTCGAGGCGAGCCGTCTGGTGACGACCACCGACTCCGACTTCTGGGCTACGATGAGTTCATCGTTGTCGGCGATCGTCGGCACCGATGGCGGACGCGCCGTGGTCGTCAATCCGATGGCAGGCATCGTCGTGGTCCGCGCGCTGGCGATCGAACAGCGCCAGGTCGAATCGTTCCTGCGCGCGATGCAGATATCGGTCGAACGACAGGTGATGCTCGAAGCGAAGATTATCGAGGTATCACTGCGTGACGGGTTCCAGAGCGGCATCAACTGGGGCGCCTTCGACTCCGCCGGGCGCCACCGATTTTCGGTCGGCGCGGACACCAACGCGATCGGTCAGGATCGGGCCACCGCCGGCAGTCTTTCGCAACTGCTCGGCGGCGGGCTGGCGACCGCGGCCGGGCGCGCGGCCAGCGGACTGTTCGGCCTCGCCTTCCAGACCGGCAGCTTCCAGTCGATGATCCAGTTCCTGGAGTCGCAGGGCAGCGTGCACGTGCTGTCCAACCCCCGGATCGCGACCTTGAACAACCAGAAGGCCGTGCTCAAGGTAGGGACCGACGACTTCTTCGTCACCAACGTGGCGACCAACACCGTCACCGCGGGCGCCACCGCTACGAGTTCACCGAGCATCACCGTGCAGCCCTTCTTCTCGGGCATCGCGCTCGACGTCACCCCGCAGATCGACGAGCACGACAACATCATCTTGCATGTGCACCCCTCGGTCAGCGTGGTGACCGAACGCAGCAAGAATATCAACCTGGGAACGATGGGCAGCTATACCCTGCCACTGGCCTCGAGCAGCATCAATGAAACCGACAGCATCGTGCGCGTGCCCGACGGCGCCATCGTCGCGATCGGTGGCCTGATGACCCAGGAGCAAAACGATTCACGCGCGCAGATCCCGGGCGTCGGCAACGCGCCGCTGTTGGGCGCCTTGTTCGGCAACCGAAATCGCAGTTTCACGAAACGCGAACTGGTCATTCTGATCAAACCGACCGTGATCAAGAGCTCGACCGACTGGGCCGAGGAGCTGGGCGGAACCCGCGAACGGCTGTCGAGCTTTACGCAGCGCCCAGTCGACGACTGGTTGCGGCGCACGGCGCCCGCGCAATAGGAAGCGGCCATGTACCTCGAACATTTCAGACTGCGGGAGTTCCCGTTTTCGATCACCCCGGACACCTCGTTCGCGTTCCGCTCGCGCGCCCAGCAGCGCGCTCTGACGGCGCTGCTGGTTGCGTTTCAGCTTGGCGAAGGATTCGTCAAAGTGGTTGGTGAGGTCGGCACCGGCAAGACACTGCTGTGCCGCCGTCTGCTGGCGCGCCTGAACCGACGCGCGATCACCGCCTACCTGCCCAACCCGTCGATGACGCCGCGCGCGCTGATGCTGGCGCTGGCGCGCGAATTGAAAGTGAGTGTGCCCGCGAACGCATCCGAATATGAAATCCGGATGCTGCTGGAGCGCGCACTGATCGGCCATTCGATCCGCGGCAACAAGGTAGTCGTCTGCCTGGATGAAGCGCAGACGATTCCAACCGCCAGCCTCGAGTGCCTGCGGCTGCTGTCGAACATGGAAACCGAAAAGGCAAAGCTGATGCAGCTGGTGCTGTTCGGCCAGACCGAGCTCGACAACCGGCTCGCCAGGCGCGAGGTCCGGCAGTTGCGCCAGCGGATCACTGTGAGCATCCGCCTCGAGCCGATGCGCGAGAACGAGATCGACGCCTACCTGCAGCATCGGCTCGAAGTGGCGGGCGCCAGCACGCCGGATCTGTTCGATGCGCATGCGGTCCGGGCAATCACCGCAGCCAGCGCAGGCGTACCCAGGCTGGTCAACATCATCGCCAACAAGAGTCTGATGGTCGCCTTCGGGCGCGGGCTCTTGCGGGTCGGAATCGACGAAGCTTGGTGCGCTGTGCGCGATACCGAAGACCATCGGCAAGGCCGTCTGTTCCAGTTGCCGGCCTGGGCAGGCGGCGGATGGCTGACGACACAGGAAGCCATCCAGCAGGGGCTGCGGACATGAGTGTGATCAATCAGGTATTGCATGATCTCGATGCCCGCAAACGCGTCAGACCGACTGAACCGACTGCCTGGAAGGCTGAACCGGAGGCGGTCTCCGAACGTCCCCGTCGGCTGCGACCGATCACACTCTCTGTGCCGGTCCTCGCGATTGCAATGGTCGCTCTGTTTGGACAGAACTCCTGGGGGGTCAAACCAGACACTGCGAGCACGAGCGGCGCCGTCGGATCGGTCACACCGAGCACCCAGGCGCCGATGATGACGAGCATGGCGCCGACCAGCAGGCCTGCCTCTGGCGATCAATCAGCACAAGCCGATCGATCAGCACCGGCCGAGCGCCGCGCCGCGCCGGTAGTCGACACGATCGCCGGACTGCGCGCGCTCAAACCCGTGACAACAGCTCCCGTCAAGGCAAACACCGCGGCTGGAGCCACCACCGCGTCTCAGCCGATACTGCCCTTGCTCGCACTGGCAGCGACGCCGGCACACGTGGCATCGGCACCGGCATCGGCACCATCTCCGGTACCGAACACCGGAGCGGTGCCGCAGAACCAGGCGGACAAGCCCCTTGCGGCCAACGCCCTGCCAGCGCCAGGCGCCCAGATAGACCGGGTGAGCCTCGGTCCCCTCGCGACCGGCCGCGCCGACGGCGAGTACCGGAGCGCTCTGTCGCGCTATCACGCGGGCCAGCTCGACGAGGCTGCGCGACTGCTGCAAAGCGCTCTGCGCGAAGATCCGCGCCACATCGCCTCGCGACAGGCGCTCGCGGCGATGCTCATCGATCGGCGGGACTATGGCCAGGCTCAGAAGATTCTGCTCGATGGCCTGACGCTGGAACCCACACAGGCATCGTTCGCCACGATGGCCGCGCGACTGCTCGTTCGTGGCGGCAACCTCGAGACGGCGGCCGGCATCCTGCGCGCCGCGGCGGTTGATCACGCACCGGCCGAACTGCAAGCCGCACTCGCCGATGTTCTCTCGCGACTGCGTCGCGATCCGGAGGCGCTGGAGCACTGGAACGCCGCCCTGCAGCGCAATCCCGGCCATGCCGGCTGGTGGCTGGGTCTTGCGGTGTCGCTGGAAGCCTCGGGACGCGGCCCGGATGCGCGGACCGCCTTCGAGCGCGCACTGGCGCTGCCAGGCTTGAAAGGCGATGCCGCCGATTATGCGCGCGAGCGGATCGCCCTCGTCCGCTGACCGGAGCGTTCAGCAGGGACGGTGCGCTCAGCAGGGACGGCTCGCTCAGCAGGGATAGTCGGGCGCGGTACCGGCGATCGGGTTCTTGCATTTGATCAGCGTTGTCTGAATCCGGCGCTCGACACGATCGGCCGCGCCGCTCGCCCCGCTGCTGGCGGTGGCCGTCAGCACGTACCCCACCACCCGTGTCTGCTGCTCTTCATGAGAGCCGGTGGCAGGCTGCCTGACACAGCTCAGACTCACCTCGAACGCCGCCAGATCACCCGGCAGAGCGAGCGCCTTCGGCGACGCGAAGCAGGCCGGCAGTTCAGACGCGACCAGACCCTGCGAGTTGTCCGGATCGATCACCTGGTAGGCCGCCCACTCGAGCGCGCTGCGCGCCGCCCAGTAGGCGCGGGCTCCCTGAACATCGAGCGCCACTTCCTGTGACTGACTGCGTGCAGCCGCCAGCACCCCGGCCGCCAGCGCGCCGCCGACGACCATGAAAAATATGATGATCAGCAGCATCGAGCCGCGTTCACGGTGTCGCATCGACAGTCACCTGGTGGAGAAGCGTCACGGATTCGCCATTGCGTGTCAGCGTCAATCGGAACAGCAGCGAACCCAGATTGGCGAGGCCTGCGTCGAGCTCGAAGGTGCACTGACCGACCGAGCTCGCCATCCGCGAAATCGACGCAGCACTCAGCGCGCCGGACGCGACGCTGGGCTGGCTGGACTGGTACCCATAGCCGGTATAACGGTTGAGCCGACCGTCGGCGGCGCAATGAAAGCTCACCGGTTCGGCCACCACGAAGAACCGATGATCGGGCGAGTCGAACGGGAAGCCGCTACCCGCGGGGCTAAACGAGACTGTCGACAAGGCGCTGCCGGTGGCCGCCGGGGAACGCCGATTGTTGCCGCCGTAGGCATCGGCCTCGCTGCTGCCCAGGTTGTAGATCACGAGCTGACTGGACGCCGGAATATCGATCGGCGGACCCAGCACCTGAAAGGATGTGTCGACCGGGCTCGCGCCGAATTCCAGCGGATCGTTGCCGCCCGGTTCTGCCGAAACCGACGCGTGAGCGCGATACCGGCCGACCGAGACAGTCGGTATCAGCTCCAGGTAGCTACCATCGGCCAAGACTGCAACACGCAGACTATTGGGCAGCGCACCCGCCACTTCGCGCGACAGCCGTCGGGCCAGTTCACTGGCCTCATCCATCAATTCGGCCCGCGACGTTGCGACCCGATACATCTGCGCCGCCTGCGCAATAAAACCGGCGCCAAGGGTGCCGACGACGCCCATCAATGCGATCACCAGCACCAGCTCGACCAGCGTGAAGCCGGCGCTGCGCGAGCGCCCCCCCCCGATGTGTGAGCCCTTCCCCCGCCTCATCGATCGGTCCTCGCGCGCCACAGCTGCAGGCGAATGCTGGTGCCGGCCGGCCCGACCACCATCACTGTGGCCAGCGACCCTTCAGTGGCCGCGACACCGTCGAGCGCCTGCGCCTGCACGCTGACTTGAGCACTGTACGACTCCAGCCCGGCCACGACGGTGCCGTCGAGCTTGCGCACGCCGGGTGGCGCGGCCATCGCAAAGCCGTGATAGTCGTCCGAATGGTCAAAAGGCTGCGCATAACTGAACCGATCTTCGCCGGCCTCGGGGCCTATGCCGTTGGCAATGCCGCAGACGCCGCCGCGCGCTGCGGCAGGACCATCGGCATCGCAACGGGTATTGGGCTTCAGGCCAATCTCGGCAAGCAGGGACTCGGCCACCGACAGCGACTGACGGATCGGCCAGTTCGAACCGCTGCGCGCCGTTGCCCAGGCGATCGCGCCGGCGATTCCGGCCAGGACGATCCCGCCGATCGCGATCACCAGCGTCGCTTCGATCAGCGTGACGCCGAGCTGCGCGCGCCGCCGCGCCGACTTCATTGGCGCGCTGGACTTCATTCGCGCAATGAACTTCGCGCGCGCGATCATTTTGGACTCCAGATCAGCTCGGTGAGTCCGGTCTCGGTCCAGGTCCGCACGGTCGCCTGCGCCGAACTCGAGTCGAGCACGATGTCTGTGCTGGTGCCGGCGGCCCCAGTGATGCGGCCCAGGCCATCGATTCCAAGCGAAACCGGCGCGGCCGGCGACAGCGTCATCGTTGCACTGGCAGGCGCCTGGAACACCATTGGGGACGTCTCACCGGGCTCGATCATCGGATTCGGGCACCCGGGCAGCGCATCGCGGCAGAAACGCACGAGGCGGGCGGTGGTATCGACGCTCAAGACCACGCCGCCGCGCTGAGCAATCGCCCGCTTGTGGACCTGGCGAATCGCCGCGGCGAGTTCATCGGCGGCGGCCCGCTGAACGCCCAGATCCGGGCCGAACATTCGCGAGACGGAGACCACCGACAAAATGCCGACCAGCATCAGAACCACGACCAGCTCGACCACGGTGAAACCGCGCTCGTCGCTCGCACGGACCAAGGATGCTGTCGAGACGTGCGCACGGGAGCAATGACATGATTTTGGATTCATACGCCTGTGATTAGGCCATTCCCAGGAGCGGGGCGTACCGGGAAATGCGGTGTGTTTCAAGCGCTTTTCACCCGCTCGGCAATTCGGGAGCGCCCGCACACTCGACCGGGACACCGATCCATTCACAGAGGCAATCGCATGGCCACGCCACGCAAGGTTCGCATCGGCGAGATGCTGCTGGGCGCAGGCCTGATTTCCGAACAGCAGCTCGCTCAGGCACTCGACGAGCAAAGGCGCTCGGGGCGCCGCCTTGGCCATGTGCTGATCGAATCAGGGCTGATCGAAGAGACCCGGCTCGCGCGTTTGCTCGCCGAGCAGCTGGGCATCGATTTTGTCGACCTCGGCAGTTCCACCATCGATCGCGCCGTCGCGACGCGCCTGCCGGAGCGGCATGCCCGGCGCTATCGCGCGCTGGTGCTGGAAGTAAAAGCAAATGGCTCGGTGCGGCTGGGCATGGCCGATCCCACCGATCTGACCGCCTATGACGAACTCACCCGTGCGCTGCGCTGCGAAGTCGACCTCTGCGCGCTGGCCGAGTCGCAGCTGCTCAGCGCCCTGGACCGCCTCTATCAGAGTGGTGACGGCCTGGCCGGTCTCGCCCGCGAGCTCAAGGCCGATCTCGCACCCGACAACAACATGCTCGCGCAGCTGGCCGGCAGCGGCCCTGACGACAGCACACCGGTCGCCCGTCTGCTGGCTGGCGTGTTCGAGGATGCCGTTCGGTCGCGCGCCTCGGACATCCACTTCGAGCCTCAATCCGATCAGCTGCATGTCCGATTTCGAATCGACGGCGTTCTGCGCAGCCACATGCGGTTCGACGCCGAAATCGCCAGCGCGGTGGTGCTGCGGCTCAAGCTCATCTCAAACCTCGACATCGCTGAAAAAAGG
>JAYVOV010000018.1:0-2884 GCA_043757735.1 Burkholderiaceae bacterium | reverse complement strand
GTGCCTGCGCCTGCTGGCTGGTGGTGGGCGAGGCGATGCCGGCGCACTGGCGATCTCTCGACCTGGCCGCGCACCCGGTTCGGGTGCTGCGCGATGGTTCAACGGTGGCGCACGGGCAGGGCGCGAATGTGCTGGGCGACCCACGAATTGCGCTGACCTGGATCGCCAATGAATTGTCCCGCTTCGGCCCCGGATTGAAGACGGGAGATCTGGTGACCACCGGCACCTGCGTGGCGCCAGTGCCGGTGGCACCGGGCGAAAACATGCGGGCCGACTTCGGCGCATTGGGCAGCCTCGAAGTGACGCTGAGCGCCGACTGACCTGACGCCGATTCAACGGCCCTTGAAGTTCGCTGCGCGCCGCTCCACGAAAGACTGCACCCCTTCAGTGAAGTCCGCAGTGCGCGACAAGGCCTGCTGTCGCGCCTCGAACTGCGCCACCGCCGCGTCCGGCCCCTGTTCGTCAGCAATGCGCACGTTGCGGATCACCTCGCGCGTTGCCAGCGGAGCAGCCGCTTCTATGCGCCGCGCGATCGCCATCGTTTCGTCGAACTCGCAGCCCGCCGGCACGACCTTCTGCACAAACCCCAGGCGCAGCGCGGTCGCGGCGTCGAACTCGTCGCCGGTCAGCAGATAGAGCAGGGCGTTACCCATGCCGGCGCGTTCAGCCATGCGAATCGTCGCGCCACCGGTCGCCAGGATGCCTCGCTTGACTTCCAACTGACTGAAGCGGCAGTCGTCGGCCGCCACCACCACGTCGGCGGCCAGCATCAGTTCGATGCCCAGGGTGTAGGTGATGCCCTTGACCGCCATCAGCAGCGGCTTGCTGCGGCGCGGCTCGCGCAGACCGAAAGGGTCGATGCGATCGAGTGGCCACATCGGTTCGCCGCTGGCCATGCGCGGCGCCCAGCGTGGCAGGTCGAGGCCGGCGGTGAAGTGTTTGCCTTGGGCGCGCACCACACCGACCCACAGGTCTGGGTCGGATTCGAGCTCCGTGTAGGCATCGACCAGCTGGTCGCCCATCTCAGGCGTAAAGCCGTTGTACTTGGCGGGGCGGTCGAAAGTGATGACCAGAATGCGGCCCTGGCGTTCGGTGACGATGCGACCGGTATCGGTCTGGCTCATGCGGGGATCTCCGGCGGTTCCGTTAGACTTCTGCGCAACGGCAGGACCTCGAGGGTAAGCGATTGGTCGGCCACTCCCAAACCTCTGCGTGGTCATACTGGTCATGAAAAACAATCTTTCGGAATTCGAACGTGCCCAGCGCGTCCTGGTGGGCGGCGTCAACTCGGCGGTCCGCGCGTTTCGGGCGGTCGGCGGCACGCCGCGATTCATCGACCGTGCGCAGGGCGCCTACCTGTGGGACGTGGAGGGCAAGCGCTACATCGACTATCTGGGTTCATGGGGGCCGATGATCGCCGGGCACTCGCATCCCAGGGTGGTTGCGGCAGTTCAGGATGCCGCAGTGCGGGGGCTGTCATACGGCGCGCCCAACAGCATGGAGACCGATCTGGCCGAACGGCTGTGTGCGCTCTTTGCCCATGTGCAGAAGGTGCGCTTCACCAGTTCGGGCACCGAGGCCGCGATGTCGGCGATCCGCCTGGCACGCGGCTTCACCAGGCGCACCAAGATACTGAAGTTCGAGGGCTGTTATCACGGCACTGCCGACAGCCTGCTGGTCAAGGCAGGGTCCGGCGCGCTGGCCTTTGGCACGCCGAGTTCTGCCGGCGTCCCCGAAGACCTCGCCCGGCACACGCTGGTCGCGCAGTTCAACGATGTTGCCAGTGTGCGCGCGCTGTTCGAGCAGCATCCCGACGATATCGCCTGCGTGATGGTCGAGCCCATTGCCGGCAACATGAACCTGATCATGCCGGCGCCGGGTTTCCATCAAGGCCTGCGTGAACTTTGCACACAATATGGGGCGCTGCTCATTTTCGATGAGGTCATGACCGGCTTCAGGGTGGCCCTGGGCGGAGCCCAGGCGGTGATCGGCGTGGTGCCGGACCTGTCGGCTTTCGGCAAGGTGATCGGGGGCGGCATGCCGGTGGGCGCCATCGGCGGGCCGGCCGAAGTGATGGACATGATGGCGCCGCTCGGGCCGGTCTATCAGGCAGGCACACTGTCGGGCAACCCGATTGCGATGGCTGCTGGTCTGGCCACGCTGGACATCATCGCCGAACCCGGTTTCTTCGAGACGCTGTCGGCCCGCTGCGCGCGCCTGGTGGCTGGCCTGAACGAGGCCGGCAGGCAGGCGGGCGTGGCTTTTTGCGCGCAGTCTCTGGGCGGCATGGCGGGCTGCTACATGATGGCCGCGCCGCCGGCCAGTTTCGCTCAGGTGCAGACTCAGGATGTCGAGCGCTTCAAGCGCTTCTACCACCTGATGCTCGACCAGGGCGTCTATCTGCCGCCTTCGCCGGTGGAAGCCTTCTTTTTTTCCAGCGCACACAGCGATGCCGACATCGACGCGACGATCGCGGCGGCGCGCAAGGCGCTGGTCGCTGTTGCCTGACCTGACCGCTCTGTTGCCTGACAGGAGTATCGATGAGTCTGCCCAGTCCGTTTGCCTCGGCCACCGAGCTTGCCCGCCTGATCCGAAAGCGCAGCGTCGGGGTGCGTGAGCTGCTCGACTTCTATCTGGCGCGCAGCAAGTCCTTGAATCCAGCCATCAATGCGGTGGTCGTGCTCAATGCGGCGGCGGCCCGCAAGCGCGCCGACGCACTCGATCATCTCACCGGCAAGCGCGGGGCCAAGCTGGGGCCGCTGCACGGCGTACCGATGACAGTCAAGGAGTCCTTCGATGTCAAAGGACTGCCGACCACCCTGGGATTCCCCGAGCATCGCGGCAATCGGGCGAAGGTCGACGGCCTGGCGGTGCGCCGCCTGCA
>JAYVOV010000017.1:0-10703 GCA_043757735.1 Burkholderiaceae bacterium | reverse complement strand
CCGCTTCTTCGCAGCGGCCGTTGAAGAACAGATAGGGTTGAATGCTCATGATTCACCTCAGAAAGTCGGGGAGGGACAAACTCAGGCGCGTTGGTGAGCGAGCCGCCTGGAACCGTGGCCCGCGCGCCGCCAGCTCAGGCGATGAGTCTCAGCGGTTGACGTCGACCCATTGCGGGCAGCACTGTGGCCAGCTGTTCGTCGTTGAGCCGAAATGCTCGCTCCAATACGTCGGCGATGATGTCGCGGAAATCAGTCGTGACCGCCAGATCGCGTCCCTCATGGAGCGCGGCCGAATCCAGCCCTGGCCATTGGCCGTAAACCTTGCCGCCCCTGATCTGTCCACCGAGCAGAAACGCCACGTTGCCGTGGCCGTGGTCGGTGCCATTGGTGCCGTTCTGCCTGACCGTGCGGCCGAACTCGGACATCACCAGAATCTGGGTTTCCTGCAATCGGGGACCCAATCCCTTGGCGAGCGCATCGAGCGCCTGCGCGAGCAGCTCGAACCGGGTGGCGAGCTGGCCCTTGCCGGCGCCTTGGTAGGCATGGGTGTCCCAGCCGCCAACCGGCACGAAGGCCAGCCGGATGCGGGCATCTCGCGCCATCAGTTCGCCCAAGCGCGCGGTGTCGCGCGACAGACCGTTCAACGACAGCGCACCCTGGTCCGCCCTGGGATCGTCGCTGGCCAACTGGTCCATGATTTCACGCCGGGTGGCGGTGGCTTCTCGAACCGTGCGGCTCAGCGCATCTTCACCCTCATACAGACGACCGAATGCGGCCGCGTAGTCGGGGCGATCGAGCATCGTTCGAGTGACGGCCGCCCGACCATTGGCAAGCGACGCCACCGCGGCTTCGCCGCTGAGGATGCGCGGCATGGTCGGGCCGAGGTTGATGGTCTGCAGCCGCTGCGAAACCGGTGTGGCCCGTTCGCCGGCCAACACTGTCGACAGTCGGTTCAACCAGCCATCGGGCGTCGTCTTGCGCCCGGGCGTGCCCGACTCCATGTAGTCCTGCGCGTCGAAATGCGAACGGGTGGGATCACGTGAGCCGCTGGCGTGAATGAAGGCGAGCTGCTGTGCCTCCCAATAGGGCAGCATTGCCGCGAACCCGGGATGCAGGCCGAACAGCGGATCGAGCGGCAGCAGCCCGTTCAGTTCTCCCGGTCGCGCAATGGCGATGCCGGGGCGCGACTGGTAGTAGGCAGGATCGCCATGCGGCACCACCAGCGACAGCCCGTCCATCGCGCCGCGCAGCAAGACGACAATCAGCCGCGCTTGCGCGGCCCGCCCGGTGGCGCCACCAGCGTTCGGCTGCGCCTGCACGACGCGCATGCCGCCCAAGCCCAAACCCAAGCCAGGCAAAGCGGTCGTGCAAGCTGCTTTGAGAAGGTCGCGACGTTGCAATGCGCGAAGATTCATGACGAGGCTCCAAATGCGTTTTACGTGGCGGACGACATCATTGCCGCATCATCGCCGCATCATCGCCGGGCCAGCCAGCACGAGGGCCAGCGCCAGCACCGGGTCATGCCGGCTCTGGTCGACCAGCCGGCGCGTCGCGGGTGTGACGAGGGGGCCGAGCTGGGCCATCAGCGCATCCGCATCGCGCTCTCCGGTCAGACGTTCGCCCGCCAGATTGCCGCTGGCAATCCGCGTCGCGAAGTTGATGCGTTTGCTCATGCCATCCGGATTCAGCCAGGCCGCCTCGGTGTTCTTGTAACCGTCGGGTGTCGGGCAGCCGAACAGCGGCATGCCCTGGGCCGCCAGGGCATCGGCCACGCCGTTTACAGCGCCAAGACCGTATCCGCCGGCACGCAGCATCGACAACGCATAGTGGTATGGCGTCTTGAACTTGGTGCCGATAGTCGCCGGCGACCAGAACGCTTCGCTGTGAAACAAGGCCCGCAGAACCGGCACGATCTGGCCGTCGCTGGCTATAAAGGCATTGGCCATCTGGCCGACCAGCGTCGGGTCAGGGAGATCACTCACGAAGTACTGGACCAGCTTGGCACAGATGTGCCGGGCGGTGGCCGGATGCCCGGCCAGCACGTCCAGCGCGAGATCGCCTTCGGCTTTGCCTTGCGCCGGAATGTGGCGGCCCATCCAGATCTTTTCACCTGCGTCATGAAGCTGCCCGTTGAACCAGTAGCCTGGTATTTCGGTCGCCCGCCCAGGCGCCACCACCGTCACTGTCGCGCCGCTTGCGATCTGTCCCGGCGCCCGCAGCGGCACCAGTGTCCAGCCGGTGAACATCCGCGCCAGCTCGGTCACATCGGCCTGCGAATAACCGGCGTCCACCCCCAGGGTATGCAGCTCCATCAATTCGCGCGCATAGTTTTCGTTCAGCCCGCGCCGGCCGTCCGCCCGGCCGCCCACGCTTTGCCAATTGTCGAGGTAGTAGAGCATCGCGGGATGATGCGCAGTGGCACCGAGCAGGTCGCGAAAACGCCCCATCGCGAAGGGCCGGATCGCGTACTGCTCGTAGTGCCCGACCAGCACGCGCATGAAATTTTTGCCCTGAAACACGTTGAAGTGATTGAACCAGAAGTCGACCATCACTTCTTCGAGCTGGCGTGGACTCTCCAGCGCCCTGAACAATCGGGACTGCGCGGCAGGTATCTGAAATCCGCGCACGAACAAACCCAGCTCAGTGGGCTGGCGAGCGGGCGCCTGATCGAGCGGCGACATCGTCTGGGCCACGTTGGCAGTCAACGCATTGCGCTGGACCAGCGCGACATACTCGCGCAGCACCGCGATCGGATCCATACGGGTGAACCGGTCTTCGTCGAGACGATCGAGCAGGCTGGCGGGCAATGGCATGGTCTGCGGCTGCAGCTGCCGCTCGATCCAGCCTGCGACATCGCGCCCGACCGCTGACAAGTCACCGGGACGCGGACCGAAGCCTAAGCGATTCAGCGCATGCGCCGCCGACTGCTCGGGGTCACGGTTCGAGCGCACCGTATCCACGAGTGCGCCGCGTGCCCCCGGAAGTGGCGCCGACAGGGCGAGTGCAGCACCGGTTCGAAGCAGGCGGCGGCGATCGTTCATGGACTCAGCCTTTGCTGGGGTTTGTACGCGCAGCCATTGTGGCGCGGTTCTCGAGGTGCCAGCGTCAAGCGCATGTAAACCTTGCATCAAGGCGTTGCCATAAGACCAGCTTGCTGCTACCGCAATTCTCGGCCCATCGGCCGGCCGAAATCGACTTCTTCGTGAACGTTTTCTCGAGCGATGCCAGCCAGCAGATTGCCGAGATCAGACTCGACATGAGCGGCCGGTTCGATCACGACGCCCCCATCGCCGCGCTGGCTCTGCGTCAATTGCCGCTGGCTCTCTGTCAATCGCCGCTGGCTGACTGTCAATCGCCGCTGGCTCTCGGTGGCTTCCCTGTCGACAGCCCGCCCACCCGCGGCCAGCACCACCCCGTACACCTCGCGCGCCGCCTGCTCGCTGACGATCTCGTCGCGCACGTCATCGAGCACTGCCTGCGGGTCGCGCGCCAGCGGATCGCCCCAGCCGCCACCGGCGCTCGAGCGCACCCTGATCAGCGCCGGGCCCAGGTGCTGGATGCCGTACTGCGGCGGCGGCATCGAGCCATTCACGTGATCTTCGACATCCATCATGCCGGCCGCGCCGGTGGCCCCGCCATTGACACCGAAGCCCGATGGCCGCCCGACGCCTTCCGAGCGGATCGCATGTGTGGTGGGCACTCGCACTTCGCACAGGTAATCGACACCCGCGCCGCCGCGATACTGCCCCGCGCCGGCGGTGTCGGTGCGCAGCTCCTGGCGCAGGATGCGCACCGGGTAGGCCTGCTCGTAGCCCTCGACATTGGGCAGCGTGAGCCCGCCCAGCGAGATCATCAGGCCGATGCACTGAAAGCCGTCGCGTCCCTTGACCGCACCCCCGCCCGATGATCCGTGCCAGTGATACATCACGAAAAATCGACCCTCCTCGTCAGTGCCCGAACTCAGGCCATAACAGGCCTTGCCCCAGCCGGCGCAGGCGAGTTCCGGGCGTGCCTGCGCGAGCGCCTTCCAGCAGGCGCTGATGATGTCGGTGGCCGGGTAGACGGTGTTCATGGTCATCGGCGCCGGCGCCAGCGCATTCACCACCGTGCCCGGCGGCGCGATGATGGTGATCGGGCGAAAAAGACCGTCGTTGCGCGGCAGCGAGTGATCGAAGAAGGTCGATACCGCCACGTACACCGACGAATAGGTGTTGGCCATCGAGCTGTTCTTGAAGCCCATGATCTGCGGCGAACTGCCGGTGAAATCAAACACCAGTTCGTCGTCTTTCACGGTCAAGGTCACCCGCACCGGCACGTCGACCTTCTTGAAGCAGTCGGTGTCGCTGCCGTCTTCACCGTGATAAATGCCTGGCGGCAGCGTGCGGATCTCGGCACGCATGCGCGCCTCGCCGTGGCGCAGCAGCGCATCAAAGTACGCCAGCCCGGTGTCGACGCCGTGTTCGCTCAGCATCGCCGCCACCCGCTCGCCGCCGATCCGTGTCGAGCCCAGCATCGCGCTCAGATCGCCTTCCATCAGGTCGGGGCAGCGCGAGTTCAGCAGCAGCAGACGCATCAGATCGCGCCGCATCCGGCCGGCCTCGACCAGCTTGAGCACCGGCAGCCGAATGCCTTCGTGAAAGATTTCGGTAGCCTGCGGATTGTAGGTACCGGCCGCACCGCCCCCGATGTCGCTCTGATGGGCGCGATTGCAGGTGAAAGCGCAGAAGCGCCCCGCGACAAAAACCGGCCGGATCATGGTCCAGTCGGGCAGATGATTGCCGCCCGCTTCGTAGGGGTCGCTCAGCAGAAAAACATCGCCGTCGGCGATGTCGCCGGGGAAGTCGCGCAGCACCGCCTTCAGGGCGAAACCCCCGCCACCGCTGTGGATGGGGATGCCGTCGGCCTGCGCGATGATCTCGCCGCGTGCGGTGGCCACGAAACAGGTGAAGTCATGGCTCTGGCTGAAGATGGGGCTGCGCGCGGTGCGCGTCATGATCCAGCCCATCTGGTGCGAGATGTGATCGGCCTGCTTTTGCACCACGGCCAGCCGGATGGGGTCGATGTCGGCGATGGTCATGACTGGCCCTTCGGGTATGCAGGAACGAGCAGATAGTTGCCAGCGGCGGTCACGCGCAGTTGCTGGTCCGGTTCGACCAGCAGCGTGGTCGTCTGTTCGTCGACGATGGCAGGCCCCGCGATGACATGGCCGGGCATCAGCCGCGAGCCGTCATAGACCGGTGTCGACTGCGTGCCCGCCGCATCGCTGATCCACACCTGCCGGTGGCTGACAGCGGCCGGCGGATCACTGGCGCCATTCGGCAGCGCCACCGCTGCCTGGATCGCCAAACGCCCGCTGGCGGCGACCTTCAGGTTCAGGATCTCGATTTCGCCACCCACTTGAAAATGCCCGAACAGGCGCTGATGGGTGAGCTCGAAAGACTCGCGGATCGCCGCAGCATCGACCGGACGGGCGCAATCGACCGATACCGGCCACTGCTGCCCGGTGTAACGCAGCGCCAGACTGCGCTCGAGAAGAATTTCCGGCGCGGCAAAACCCTGCCGGCCAAGGGCCTCGACCGATTGCGCCTCGAGCGCTGCGAACGCTGCCTCGAGCGCATCAGGCTGGCCATCGCCCAGCCGCTGGTACCAGGCGTGCAGGCGATCGATCCGCACATCGGTGTTGCACATGCCGAAGGCGCAGAACACTCCCGCCAAGCGCGGCACATACACCGCCGCACAACCCAGCGCACGAGCAACCGCCGCGCCATGCAGCGGTCCGGCACCACCCGCTGCGACGAGCGTGAAGTCGCGCGGGTCATAGCCGCGCTCGATGCTTACCCGTTCCACCGCATGCTGAATGTTCTGTTCGACCAGCCTGATCAGGCCGGCTGCGGCCTGTTCGACACTCAGCCCGAGCGGCGTCGCCAGCTGGGTCTCGATGGCGCGAATCGCTTTCCCGAGATCGAGCGAGATCGCGCCGCCGGCGTAGGGGCCGGGCGCCAGACGCCCCAGCACGAGCTGCGCATCGGTCACCGTCGGCCGCTCCCCGCCAAACCCATAGGCGGCCGGACCGGGTCGTGCACCCGCTCCCTGCGGGCCGGCGTGCAGCATGCCCGCCTTGTCGAGATGGCCGACGGTGCCGCCGCCGGCCCCGATGGTGTGGATCTCGACCGCGGGAATGGCGATGCAGTAGCCATCGACGTCGAGCTGATCGGTCATCTGCACCGCGCCGTCGCGCATCAGCGTGACGTCGCAGCTGGTGCCACCGACCTCGATCGCCACCAGATCGCGCGACCCCGTGTCATTGCCATACCAGCGGATCGCGCCGACCCCAGCGGCGGGCCCCGACAGCACCATCTGCACCGGCTGCGGCGCGGCCTGCCTGACATCGAGTGCGCCGCCATTGCTCTGCACGATCAGCAGCGGCGGCACGAGGCCGAGCCCCTTCAATCGATCTTCAAGCGCCCTCAGGTAGGGCACCGTGCGCAGGCCCACGTAGGCGTTCGCCACCACCGTGGCGCTGCGTTCGTATTCGCCCATGATCGGCGCGATCTCGCTCGAGCAGGACACCCACAGGCCAGGCCACTCGAACAGGATCAGATCGCGGACCTGTTGCTCGTGCACCGGATTGCGGAAGCTGTTGAGAAGACAGATCGCGATCGCCTCCACGCTCTCGTCGCGAAACACGGCCAGGGCGGCGCGCACCGAGTCCGTCTGCAGGGCGGTGACCACGCTGCCCTCGGCCGACATCCGCTCGATGACGCCGCGGCGCAGGCGACGCGGCACCAGCGGCGGCGCAAACGGCGAGCGGTGGTCCCAGACATCGGCACGCAGCCCGCGGCGGATCTCGAGGCTGTCACGAAAACCTTCGGTGGTGATCAGGCCGACCCGCGCGCCCTTGCGCTCGAGCAGCGTATTGGTGGCGATCGTGGAACCATGGACGAGCCGTTCGGTGTCACGCAGCAGACCGGCTGTGTCGCGCCCCAGCAGGCGCGCCGCGCCGGCGATCGCATCGAGAACCCCTTCGGTGGGATCGCCCGGCGTGCTGGGCGCCTTGAAGGCGAGGATGGGCCCGCCCGAACCCGACACGACCAGGTCGGTGAAGGTGCCGCCGATATCGACGCCGATACGGAAGGGGGGAGAAAGAGGCGAGGTCATCGGTGCAACCTTCAAAGGCAAAAGCGAGAGTAGCCCAATTGACGCGGCGGTAGCCCAATTGAAGCGGCGGTAGCCCAATCGCAACGGCGTCAACCCAATTGCACCGGCGCACCGGCGCACCGGCGCACCGGCGGCTTCGTGTCGATCATGAAATGGCGGTGGCGATGCGGCAGCGATCGCCGCGAGCGCATCGCATAGAATGGCCCGAACCCTTTCCCTGTCCAGAATGGAGCGCACATGAAGCGGGTCTTGAATCACACGCGGCGGGCAATGCTCGGCGCGATCATCGCAGCCTCGGGCCTGGCGCTGCCGATCGACGCCGGCGCCCAGGCCTGGCCCGCCAAACCCATCCGCATCATCGTCGGCTTCACCCCCGGCAGTTCCACGGATTCAATCGCCCGCTCGCTTGCCGAACACCTGCGCGTCAAGCTGGGCACGCCGGTGGTGGTCGAGAACCGCCCCGGCGCCAATGGCGTGCTGGCCGTGACCGAAGTGGCTCGTGCGCCGGCAGATGGCTACACACTGCTGGCGACCAACTCCAGCAGCATGACCGTCAATCACCAGGTCTATAAAAAAATCAGC
The DNA here is from genome assembly GCA_043757735.1 of Burkholderiaceae bacterium. Taxonomy (GTDB): domain Bacteria; phylum Pseudomonadota; class Gammaproteobacteria; order Burkholderiales; family Burkholderiaceae_E; genus Quisquiliibacterium. Next base: position 2,963 of record JAYVOV010000017.1, on the reverse strand, counting down.
TATCTGCCGGAGCGCGATTTTGCACCGATCTCGATGATCGTGTCGGCGCCGTTCATCCTGACGATCAACCCCGCGGGCGAGCGGACATCCTCGGTCAACACGGTAGCCGATCTGATTGCCCTGGCGCGCGCCAAGCCCGGCCAGTTCACCTATGGATCCGGCGGCCCCGGAAATCTCGCCCATCTGGGCTTCGAGATGATCAACAACCGCACCGGCATCAAGACCACCCATGTGCCCTACAAGAGCGGTGTCTCGGCGCAGCTCGGGCTGATGGGCAAAGAAATCGACATGCTGCTGGATACGCCGGTCACGGTGGTCAACGTCAAGGCTGGCAAGCTGAAGGCGCTCGCGGTCACCACCGCCAGACGCTGGCCCGACCTGCCCGATGTACCCACCCTGATGGAGTCTGGTTACGCCGGGTTCGACGTCTCTTTCTGGCTCGGCATGCTGGCGCCCGCGCAGACGCCCCCGGCGGTGGTTCAGGCGCTGTACAACGCAATCCGTTCGGCGCGCGACGATCCCAATGTAATGCGCCAGCTGCAAATTCAGGGCAACGTCGAGATGACGGATCCGCAGACCTTTTCAGAACGCATCCGGACCGAAACGACGACCTGGGGCGAAGTGATCAGGCGCGAGAACATTCAGCTCGACTGACGCGCCTCCTGGCAGCCAAGGCACCACTGTCCTGCCACAACGCCAGTTCGGCGACGGTCATCGAATTCATCGAACATCCTTTCAGCGAAGCAGGTGAATGGCCAGACCCGCCAGGGCGCAGGCGCCGATCACGTGAATCACATTGCGCTTGAAGCGGAACAAGGCGATGGCGGCCGCCACCGCAATGAGCGCCGACAGCGCATCGAATGGCCCCGACAAGCCTTTCGGCCAGAGCACGTGATAGCCGAAGAACAGCGCCAGGTTGAGGATCACGCCGACCACCGCCGCGGTGATTGCGGTCAGCGGACCGGTGAATTTGAGGTCGCCGTGGGTGGACTCGACCAGCGGGCCACCGGCCAGAATGAACAGAAACGACGGCAGAAACGTGAACCAGGTGACCACGCATGCCGCCACCGCGCCAGCCAGGAAAAGACGATCGGGGCCGAACAGAGCGACCAGATCGCTGCTCTGGTAGCCGCCTAGGAATGCGACAAAAGCCACCACCATGATCAGCGGTCCCGGCGTGGTCTCGCCCAGTGCCAGGCCATCGATCATCTGGGTTGGCGTGAGCCAGCGGAAATGCTCGACCGCGCCCTGATAAACGTAGGGCAGCACCGCATAGGCGCCGCCAAAGGTGAGCAGCGCCGCCTTGGTGAAGAACCAGGCCATCTGGGTGAGCGTGCCCTGCCAGCCTTGCAGCGCCATCAGCGCGACCATCGGCACCAGCCACAGGACCGCCCCGACGAGCAGCACCATCGCCAGGCGCACCGGCTTGAAACGGGCGTGCTCCGGCGTCGGCGTGTCGTCGTCGATGATGGCGGGGCCGAACGATGCCTGCGCTTTGCCATGACCGCCACCTGCCGCGAACAGGCCTGGCGCAATCCGCCCGCCGACATACCCGGACAGCCCGGCCGCCAGCACGATCAGTGGGAACGGGACATCGAGCGCGAAGATGGCCACGAACGAGGCCGCGGCGATCGCCCACAACCAGCCGTTCTTGAGCGCCCGCGACCCGATGCGATGGGCTGCCTGAACGACGATCGCGGTGACGGCCGGTTTGATGCCGTAGAACAAGCCCGCCACCACCGGCAGATTGCCGAACGCGATGTAGACCCAGGACAGCGCGATCAGGATGAACAGCGAGGGCAGCACGAACAGTCCGCCCGCGATGACGCCACCTCGCGTTTTGTGCATCAGCCAGCCGATGTAGGTGGCCAGCTGCTGGGCCTCCGGGCCCGGCAGCACCATGCAGTAGTTGAGCGCATGCAGGAAACGCTTTTCGCTGATCCAGCGCCGGCGCTCGACCAGCTCTGTGTGCATGATCGCGATCTGGCCGGCCGGCCCGCCGAAACTGATGAAGCCGAGCTTGAGCCAGAAACCGACGGCCTCCCGCAGGCTGACCGAAGTGGTGACGGGCGCAGTCGGCGAGGGGTCAGCAGGCTCTTCAGGCACAGCGGTACTCATGTCTTGGATTCTTTCTCGAAGGAGACCAGCAGGCCTTCAAACACGCCCGCGGCGGCCAGCAGGAGGTGATCATCGTTGGTGATGGCTTCGTGCATGCCCGCCAGCACGTGCTCGACGCCCGCCGCTTCTGGGGGGCGCACACCGCCGGCGTCCAGGCAATGGACCAGCAGACCGATCCGCAGCAGCGCCGGTGATTCCAGGCTGAAGCTGGCCAGCAGGTTCTCGTAAGTGACGCGGCCATCTGTGTGCGTGAATTCGGCGCCATCGAAGTCAAAGCCCACCGCTTTACGGGGCAGATCGGCAGGCGCCTTCAACCAGACGAAGCGCGCCTGCCGATCGATGAAACGCCGTATCAGCCAGGCACTGGCCAGCCGATCGACCCAGGGTCGTCGACGGGTCGCCCAAAGGCGCCCCTGGTAGAGCGCCGGGTCTTTGCGCACCAGGATTCCCGGCGCCGTACGGGGCTCGTCGGGCGCGAACACCTGCAGCAGCGCGGCCTCCAGTTCGCGAAGCGCCAACTCGGCCTGGTGCTGCGCTTCGCCCGGGAAAAAATCGATGCCCGAGAGGTGATCGAATGCCCTTCGCAGCTTGCGCGCGCTCTTGCGGGCGTCGGTCGGCGCAGGCCCGGCGAGCAGGGTTCGACACTGCGCGATTTCAGCGAGCAATTCGCCGAATGCATCACGGCGATCGAACAGAGACACGAGATGCTCTGCGTCAGCGTCTGCATCGGCCCGCCACTGCCAGGTGGTGCCGCCACTGGCCTGCATTTCTTTGGCGATGGCCGCCAGCACCGCCTGCTGACCGGGGGTATCGGGCAACGCGTAGACGCCGTCACGGATAACAGC
>JAYVOV010000016.1:0-10713 GCA_043757735.1 Burkholderiaceae bacterium | reverse complement strand
CAGACCGCAGACCTGGCGCAGCTCGGCCGGCTCCAGCGCGGCGAGACGCTGCGCAGCACCGCGTGGCTCATGCCCAGCGGTTGCAACGTAGCTGCGTCGACCCAGGGCAGCACGGCCACGGGCTCGTAGTCGATGTCGGGGATGTAGCGCACCGGATTGCGCAGGTAACAACTCGCGCGTCTGCGCGGGGATAACTCGCGCGCCTGCGCGGGGATGTCGCTGGCCGGGTAGTGCCGATCGTGCAACGACGCCATGCCCGGCTCGCGCGCGTCGGCGACCTGGCCGTTGTACTGCGCGTCGAAGCGGTAGACCATCACGCGGTCCAGCCCGGTGCTGCGCGCTGACAGCGCCTGCATCACGCGCTCATAACCGTCCGCGCCGAGCCGGTCGGCCAGCGCGCGCGCCCTCAGCGGCAGCGGCCCGACGGGCAGCCAGCGCGCGAGGTTGGCCGACGCTTGGACGATGCCGCCGCTGCAGACCTCGTCCCAGCCGGCGTAGCTCCGCATGATGCGACGACATCACATGTTCGGATAGTTGGGGCCACCACCGCCTTCGGGCACCACCCAGACGATGTTCTGCGAGGGATCCTTGATGTCGCAGGTCTTGCAGTGCACGCAGTTCTGGGCGTTGATCTGCAGGCGGTCGCTGCCGTCGTCGTTCTTCACGAACTCGTAGACGCCGGCGGGGCAGTAGCGGCTCTCCGGACCCGCGTACCTGGCCAGGTTCAGATTCACCGGTACAGACGCGTCCCTGAGCGTCAGGTGGATGGGCTGATTCTCTTCATGATTGGTGTTCGAAATGAACACCGAAGAAAGGATGTCGAAGGTGAGCCTGCCATCGGGCTTGGGGTATTGAATCGGCTGGTACTCCGAGGCCGGGCGCAGCATTTCGTGATCGGCGTGGGTGTTGTGCAGGGTCCAGGGCGCCTTGCCCTTGAAAACCACCTGATCGATGCCCACCAGCAGCGTGCCGGTCCACAGACCCTTGCTCATCATCGGTTTGAAGTTGCGGGCCCGATGCAGTTCGTCGTGCAGCCAGGAAGCTTTGAAGGCCGCCGGGTAGGCGTCGAGGGTATCGCCGCTGCGTCCGGCGCCCACGGCTTCGAAGGCCGCGTCAGCGGCGAGCATGCCGGTCTTGATCGCGGCGTGGCTGCCTTTGATGCGCGAAGCGTTCAGGAACCCCGCGTCGCAGCCGATCAGTGCACCGCCCGGGAAGACCAGATCCGGGAGCGCGTTGATACCGCCTGCGGTGATGGCGCGCGCGCCATAGGCCAGGCGCTTGCCACCTTCGAAAAACGTCCGGATGGCCGGGTGCGTCTTGTAGCGCTGGAACTCCTCGTAGGGCGACAGGTACGGATTCTGATAGGCCAAGCCAACGACGAAGCCGACCGCGACCTGATTGTTCTCGAGGTGATACAGAAACGAGCCGCCATAGGTGTCGGTGCCCAGGGGCCAGCCGGCAGTGTGGATCACCAGGCCCGCCTTGTGCTTGGCAGGGTCGATCTCCCACAGTTCCTTCAGGCCAATGCCGTAGCTTTGCGGATCGCGGTTGTCCGACAGCTTGAAGCGCGCGATGAGCTGTTTGCCGAGATGGCCGCGCGCGCCTTCGGCGAACATTGTGTAACGCGCGTGCAGTTCCATGCCGGGCTGGAAGTTTTCGGTGGGTTCGCCATCGCGGCCGACACCCATGTTGCCGGTGGCCACGCCCTTGACCGAGCCGTTGTCGTGGAACAGGACTTCAGCCGCGGCAAAGCCCGGGTAGATCTCGACGCCCAGCGATTCGGCCTGCTGGCCCAGCCAGCGCACGACGTTGGCCAGACTGATCACGAAATTGCCGTGATTGCGGAAGCAGTCGGGCAGCATCCAGTCAGGTACCCGTCGTGCTCCGGATTCGGACAGAAACAGGAAGCGGTCCTCAACTACCGGCGTGTTCAGCGGCGCCCCCTGCGCCTGCCAGTCGGGGAAGAGTTCGGTCAACGCCTGCGGGTCCATCACGGCGCCCGACAGGATGTGCGCGCCGATCTCGGAGCCTTTCTCGATCACGCAAACGCCGATCTCTGACCCGCCCTTGGCGGCCATCTGTTTGAGGCGGATCGCTGCCGCCAGGCCCGCCGGCCCGCCGCCGACGATCACCACGTCGAATTCCATCGAATCGCGCTGGATGTCCATTCTTGTCTTTCGCTGCTGTCGTGAATCGGTTGATTTTCGATGAATCTCCGAGACGGCGCAAACGCGCGCAACCGAAATGCACACCGTGAACCGCCTGGCAGAACATGCGCTTGTGCGATCATGCGGCTGAATCCAGCGCGCGGAACGGCGCATCCTCTCAATGCTCGGTACCCTGGCGCCATGACCACCAAATTTGATCTGACCGGAAAAATCGCGCTCGTCACCGGCGCCTCGAGCGGGCTCGGTGCGCGTTTTGCCCGCGTCCTCGCCGCCAACGGCGCCGAAGTCGTGCTTGCTTCGCGCCGTGTCGAGCGCCTGAAGGAACTGCGCGCGGAGATCGAAGCCGAAGGCGGCGCGGCCCATGTGGTCGCGATGGACGTCACCGACCTCGACAGCATCCGGTCGGCGGTGGCCCATGCCGAAACTGAAGCCGGCGCGATCGACATCCTCGTCAACAACTCGGGCGTGAGCACCACCCAGAAGCTCGTCGACGTGACCGACGAGGACTACGATTTCGTTTTCGACACCAACACGAAGGGCGCATTTTTTGTTGCCCAGGAAGTGGCCAAACGGATGATCGCCCGCTCGCGGGGCAGTGCCAATGACGCCCAGCCGCGCCAGGCCCGGATCATCAACATCGCCTCGATGGCGGCCTTGAAGGTTCTCTCGCAGATCGGCGTGTATTGCATGAGCAAGGCGGCGGTCGTGCACATGACCAAAGCCATGGCGCTCGAATGGGGCCGCTACAACATCAATGTCAACGCGATCTGTCCGGGGTACATCGTCACCGAACTCAACGAGCAGCACTGGGAAACTGAAGCCGGGCGCAAGCTGGTCCAGATGCTGCCGCGCAAACGCCTGGGCCAGGCTCACGACCTCGACGGACTGCTGGTCCTGCTGGCATCGGAACAATCGGGCTTCATCAACGGCGCGGTCATCGCCGCCGACGACGGGTTCGCACTGTAGTACTCTCGCAGCCTCCCAGAACCGGGCCCGGACGCATCTGTTCGCGAACGCCGCGCGTCGACGCTGCCGGAGCATCTCCAGACTGCGTTTCATCGCCCGCTGACTGGCACGGTTTGCGCTATTCTGGTCCGGGTTCCACGTTACGCCGAGACCGTCCAGTTCGGGGAGCGCGAGATGTCTGTCGATTTGATCCGATCCGCCTTTTGTGCAGCCTGCCTTTGCGCCGGCAGTCATGCGGTGCTCGCGGCGCCGGGTGCGCCGATTCCGGATGCGGTGACTGGAACCGTTCAGCCGACGGCCACGAGAATGATCGATTGGAGTGAACATTCGATCAGGACCGGTCTGCCCCTGCTGGACGATGGCGTCGCGCCGGCCACCGCCTCAGTGGTGCCTGCTGACCGGGCGAGGCGTTCGGGCGACTTGGGGTCCGCATCATCTGTCGTGCAGGCACTGTTGTCGGCATCGAACGCCCACGATGCCGTCGAGTTCCAGCTCGAAGACGCGAAATCTGTCGCGGGCCACCTGGAATCGAGCGTCAGCGGCCATGCATCCGCTGCAAGTCCGTCTTATGCCGGTTCGTCCCGAGCCGATTCGTCCCGAGCCGATTCGTTCCGCGCACTTGCGTCGGCAGCGCTGCCTGTGAACAATCCAAACGCCGGATCTGCAATCGGGGTAAACGCACTTACGCCGGGCATGGGGCTGGCAAGGTCCGCCGATGCTGCTGTGGCGGACGGATCGCGCGGGCAATCCCAACTGTTTTCAGATGAGAATGCACTGGCGGACGAGCCTGGAATCTTTGCGGGGCTGGGCGCTGTTGCCTGGATTGCGCTCGGGGTGCTGTGTCTGGGTGTCGGGGGGATGATCGGGTTGCGTTACTGGCTGGTGCGGCGAGATCAGACGGCCTTGCGACGCTGGCATCGGCGCCATGGACAACGCAGCCGTGGCAGCGCTGACCTGGCGTACCCGCGCCCCTGAGGCAAAGGAGGCGCCTTGGAGGCGCCCGCGGCAGGTTGGCAGCGCAGCCGCAGGCGTCAGGCCGCTGCGGCGAGCGACGAGACGTCGATCGGGCAGCCGGTCTTGCTCAGAACCTCGGCTGTCGTGACACCATCGGCCAGTTGCGTCAGCTTCAGGCCGCCGGCGGCGACCTCGAATACGCACAGGTCGGTGATGATCAGGTCGACCACGCCCACGCCTGTGAGCGGCAGGTTGCACTGCGCCAGGATCTTCAGGTCTTCGCCACCATCCTTGCGTTTGGCGGTGTGCTCCATCAGCACGATGACCCGACTCACGCCCGCGACCAGATCCATCGCGCCGCCCATGCCTTTGATCATCTTGCCCGGGATCATCCAGTTGGCGAGGTCGCCGGTCTGGCTGACCTGCATTGCTCCCAGCACCGCCAGGTTGATCTTGCCGCCGCGAATCATCGCAAATGAATCTGCGCTCGAGAAAATCGACGAGCCGGGCAGGGTGGTGACCGTCTGTTTGCCGGCGTTGATGAGATCCGGGTCGACCTCGTCTTCGGTGGGGAAGGGGCCGATACCCAGCAGGCCGTTTTCGGACTGGAGCCAGACCTCCATGCCCTTGGGCACGTGGTTGGCCACCAGTGTCGGCAGGCCGATGCCCAGATTGACATAGAAGCCGTCACGAAGTTCTTTGGCCGCCCGGGCGGCCATCTGATCACGAGTCCATGGCATGTGTTTTCTCCTGACGGCTCAACGGGGGCGGACGGTGCGCTGTTCGATGCGCTTTTCGGGGGTGGCGTTTTGCACCAGTCGGGTGACATAGATGCCCGGCAGATGGATCTGGTCGGGATCGAGTTCGCCGGTGGCCACGATGATCTCTGCCTCGGCGATGGTGATCTTGCCGGCCATCGCCACATTCGGGTTGAAGTTGCGCGCGGTACGGCGGAACACCAGATTGCCCGCACGGTCGGCCATCCAAGCCTTGACCAGCGAGACATCAGGCACCAGGGAGAGTTCCATCACATACTGCTGGCCGCCGAACTCGCGGATCTCCTTGCCTTCGGCGACGATCGTGCCGACACCGGTGCGGGTGAAAAAGGCCGGAATGCCGGCGCCGCCGGCACGCAGCTTTTCAGCCAGGGTGCCCTGCGGTGTGAAATCGAGTTCGAGTTCGCCGGCCAGGTATTGCCGCTCGAACTCTTTGTTCTCGCCCACATACGAGGCGATCATCTTGCGGACCTGCCGCGTGGCGAGCAGCAGGCCGAGACCGAAGCCGTCCACGCCGGCGTTGTTCGAGACGCAGGTGAGGTCTTTCACGCCGCTGTCGCGCAGTGCGGCGATCAGGGCCTCGGGAATGCCGCAGAGGCCGAAACCCCCGACTGCGATCATCTGCCCGTCCTTGACCACGTCGGCCAGCGCGGCGGCGGCGCTTGGGTACAGCTTGCTCATTGATGTCCTCGCGTGGCGGCCGGCAGCCGCGGCTGAAAGAGTGTGGTGACCGGCGATTATATCGGGGATGGTGCGCTGCGACGACCGCAGCGACTGCCTATATTGAGCACGGGGTCTCGGAGCCTCGCGAACGTCGGCTGGGCTTCTATAATCGCGCCATGACACTGCCTTCCGCACCGCTACCGAATGCCCTCGACCTGACGCGGCGCCTCGAGCACTTCGAGGCCGAGCGCGATGAAGCCCTGCGCCAGGCGCTGATCGCCGAGCAGCAGCGCGACATGGCCCGCGAACTCGCTCGCCAGTTCGAGCGTGAGGCCGAAGAAGTCCGTCGGGTGTTCGTCGGCCTGCTCAACGAAGACCTCGCGGGTCATGCCACAACCCTCAAGAGTCTGGCGGCCACCTTCGAGGGACGCCTGGCTGGGCGCGAACCGTCGCTGGCGCAGCTGGCCTCGATGATGGTCCAGTCGACCGACGCCATGCTGGCCTCGATTCGCGAGTGTGTCGGCAGGGTACGGCCGGAGCAGTTCGCGGCCGGCGGCCTGCCCGATGGGCTGCGTGCCCTCGTCAACGACTGGCGCCTGCGGAAACCCGGCATGCGGTTCGAGCTGCTGCTTAAACCGGCCGACGAAGACGCCTTCGGACTGGGCTCGCCTGAACTGGAAACAGCGGCCTGGCGGATCGTCTCGGAAGCCCTGAGCAATGCGGTCGAGCACGCGCGTGCCGCCATGGTGATCGTGTCGGCACGACGCACGAATGCGCTGCTCACCCTGCAGATCAGCGATGACGGTCGCGGCCTGCCGCGGCGCGACATCGCCGAAGGGCCCGGCCTGCGGGTGATGCGCGAACTCGTCGAACGTTGCGGCGGCAACCTCACCATTGCCACCGGCGAGTCGGGCGGCGTCGAGGTTCTGGTCGAGCTGCCCTGGTGCTGACGCCAGCCAGCTGCCCGGCAGAGCGGTATAATCGGTCTTTCCCGGCTGCCCTAAATGACCAAATTCGTCTTCGTCACCGGTGGCGTTGTCTCCTCGCTTGGCAAGGGGATCGCCGCCGCGTCAATGGCCGCACTCCTGGAGTCGCGCGGCCTCAAAGTCACCCTTCTCAAACTCGACCCCTACATCAACGTCGACCCGGGCACGATGAGCCCGTTTCAGCACGGTGAAGTGTTCGTCACCGAAGACGGGGCCGAAACAGACCTCGATCTCGGCCATTACGAGCGCTTCGTCAATGCCACGATGCGCCGCTGGAACAACTTCACCACCGGCCAGATCTACGATTCCGTGATCCGCAAGGAGCGCCGTGGCGAATACCTCGGGCGCACCGTGCAGGTCATCCCGCACATCACCAACGAGATTCAAGCCTTCATCGAGCGCGGCGCCGGGGTCGGCACGCCCGACGCAGCAGATGTCGCGATCGTCGAGATCGGCGGCACGGTGGGCGACATCGAATCCCTGCCGTTCCTGGAGGCGGTTCGTCAGATGAGCCTTAAGCTCGGGCGCGGCAACTACTGCTTCGCGCACCTGACACTGGTGCCCTTTATTGCCTCCGCCGGCGAGCTCAAGACCAAGCCCACCCAGCACTCGGTGCAGAAATTGCGCGAGATCGGCATCCAGGCCGACCTGATCCTGTGTCGCGCCGATCGCGTCATTCCCGATGACGAGCGCGCCAAGATCTCGATGTTCTCGAACGTCCAACTCGATTCCGTCATCTCGGTCTGGGATGCCGACACCATCTACAAGATTCCACGCATGCTGCACGAACAGCAGGTCGACTCGCTGGTGTGCGAGATCCTGCGGCTGCAGACTCGACCGGCCGACCTCTCCGTGTGGGACCGGCTGGTGTATGCGCTCGAGCATCCAACCCATCACGTACGTGTCGCCATGGTCGGCAAGTACGTCGATCTGACCGAATCCTACAAGTCGCTCACCGAAGCCTTGATTCACGCTGGCATTCACACCGGCAGCAAGGTGGCGATCGAATACATCGACTCCGAGCAGATCGAGCGCGACGGCACTCAGGCTCTGGCCGGTTTCAATGCCATTCTGGTACCGGGCGGTTTCGGGGTTCGTGGCGTCGAGGGCAAGATCCGGGCCATCGGCTATGCCCGTGAACAGGGCATTCCCTATCTCGGAATCTGCCTGGGCATGCAGCTCGCGGTCATCGAGTTCGCGCGTCATGTCTGCGGGCTGGCAGGCGCCAACAGCACAGAGTTCAACCAGGACAGTCCGCACCCCGTGGTCGCGCTGATCACCGAATGGCTGGACCGCGAAGGCCGCATAGAACGTCGCGACACGGGGTCCGACCTCGGCGGCACGATGCGTCTGGGTGCACAGCGCTGCCCGGTCGAACCAGGCACCATTGCGCAGGCGGTTTATGGTGAATCGGTCAACGAGCGCCATCGCCATCGCTACGAGGTGAACAACTATTACGTGCCGCAGCTCGTACGTGCCGGCATGCGGGTGTCGGCCAAAACACCAACAGAAGGTCTGACCGAAATGATGGAGCTGGCGCAGGAGGGGCCGCTGGCCCATCCCTGGTTCGTCGGCGTGCAGTTTCACCCGGAGTTCACCTCGACGCCGCGGGCCGGGCATCCCTTGTTCAGCGCGTTCGTGCGGGCGGCGATCACCCGCGCCGAGCGTTTCCCCGCCGCGGTCGCCGCATGAGGCTCGCTGGCTTCACGGTCGGCCTGGACCGGCCCCTGTTCCTGATTGCGGGTCCCTGCGTGATCGAATCGCGCGAACTGGCCATGGAAACCGCCGGCCGGCTCAAGGAAATTGCCGGGGCTCTCAATATTCCGTTCATCTATAAATCGTCGTTCGACAAGGCCAACCGCAGTTCTGGCGCGTCGTTTCGTGGCCCGGGCATGGCCGAGGGATTGAAAATTCTCTCCGACGTGCGTACGGCAATCGGCGTCCCGGTGCTCACCGACATCCACGATATCGAACAGATCCCTGAGGTGGCCGCGGCGGTAGACGTGCTGCAGACGCCGGCCTTCCTGTGCCGCCAGACTGATTTCATCCGGGCGGTTGCCGCCTGCGGCAAACCGGTCAACATCAAGAAGGGCCAGTTCCTTGCGCCAGGCGACATGAAACAGGTCGCCATCAAAGCGCGCGAAGCCGCCCTTGAGTCCACCGGCGGGGACGAGCATCTGGCTGACCGCATCATGGTTTGCGAGCGCGGCGCCAGCTTCGGCTACAACAATCTGGTCTCAGACATGCGCTCGCTGGCAATCATGCGCGAGACCGGCTGCCCGGTCGTGTTCGACGCCACGCACTCGGTGCAGCTGCCGGGTGGCCAGGGCAACGTGTCAGGCGGGCAGCGCGAATTCGTGCCGGTGCTGGCCCGAGCGGCGGTGGCCGCTGGTGTCGCCGGCCTGTTCATGGAAACCCATCCCGATCCCACCCGGGCGAAATCCGACGGCCCCAACGCCTGGCCTCTGGCCTGGATGCAGGAGCTGCTCGCCACCCTCATCGAACTCGATGCCGCGGTCAAGCGATCGGGCTTCATGGAGCAGCGCCAATGGCAGGCTACATAATCGCCGACGTCAAAGTCAGCAATCCGGAGCAGTACAAGCAGTATCAGGCACTCACGCCGGGCGCCGTCACCGCGGCAGGCGGCGAATTCGTGGTGCGCGGCGGACGGCACGAGGCGCTGGAAGGCACCTGGAACCCCAACCGGCTGGTGGTCTTGCGTTTCAGCACTTTCGATCAGGCCAAAGCCTTCTACGATTCGACTAAATACCTCGAGGCCCGCACCGCACGCGCAGGCGCTACCGAGGCCTTCAACATGGTCGTCGTCGAAGGTGTCTGACCCGCGCTCTGCGGCCAGACCTCGCTGGCGCCGGCGCTCCAATTCGCAGTCTCTCTGGGAGTATTGTCAGACATGAGTTCCATCGTCGACATCATCGGGCGCGAAGTGCTCGATTCACGAGGTAATCCAACGGTCGAGTGCGACGTCCTGCTCGAATCCGGTGTCATGGGCCGGGCGTCGGTTCCTTCGGGCGCGTCCACCGGCTCGCGCGAAGCCATCGAACTGCGTGACGGCGACAAGAGCCGCTACCTGGGCAAGGGCGTGCTGCAGGCGGTCGAAAACATCAACACTGAAATCTCCGAGGCCCTGATGGGGCTCGACGCCACCGAGCAGGCTTATATCGATCGCACGCTGATCGATCTCGATGGCACAGAGAACAAGGCGCGTCTGGGCGCCAATGCCACGCTGGCGGTGTCGATGGCGGTGGCCAAAGCAGCAGCCGAAGAATCCGGCCTGCAGCTCTATCGCTATTTTGGCGGATCGGGGGCGATGGCGCTGCCGGTGCCGATGATGAACGTCATCAACGGCGGAGCGCATGCCAACAACTCGCTGGACCTCCAGGAGTTCATGATCATCCCGGTGGGCGCGCCGACCTTCAGGGAGTCGGTGCGTTATGGCGCCGAGGTTTTCCACGCACTGAAGAAAATTCTCCACGACCAGGGTATGTCCACTGCGGTGGGCGACGAGGGTGGGTTTGCGCCCAGTGTCGAGAATCACGAAGCCGCTATCCGCCTGATCCTGCGGGCCATCGAAGCCGCCGGCTACGAGCCCGGCAGACAGATCGCGCTCGGTCTCGATTGCGCGGCGTCGGAGTTCTATCGCGATGGCCGCTACCACCTGGGTGGCGAAGGCCTGGTGCTGGACGCGGCAGACTTCACCAATCTGCTGTCCACCTGGTGCGACAAGTACCCGATCATCTCCATCGAAGACGGCATGGCCGAAAACGACTGGGATGGCTGGAAACTGCTCACCGATCAGCTCGGCGAAAAGGTGCAGCTGGTGGGCGATGATCTGTTCGTCACCAACACCCGAATCCTGCAGCGCGGCATCGATGAAGGCATCGCCAATTCCATCCTGATCAAGGTCAACCAGATCGGCACGCTCACCGAGACCTTCTCCGCCATTGAACTGGCCAAGCGCTACAACTACACCGCGGTGGTTTCGCATCGTTCCGGTGAAACCGAGGACGTGACGATCGCCGACATCGCGGTGGCCACCAACGCGCTGCAGATCAAGACCGGCTCCTTGTCGCGCACCGACCGGATCGCGAAGTACAACCAGCTGCTGCGCATCGAAGAAGATCTCGGCGAGATCGCCACCTATCCAGGACGCAGCGCGTTCTACAATCTGCGCTGAGCACA
>JAYVOV010000015.1:0-10728 GCA_043757735.1 Burkholderiaceae bacterium | reverse complement strand
ATTTGCCAATGCGCTGATTGTCGGATTTGTCCTGAGCGGATGCGCGGCAGCGCCGGGCATTGGTCCCGGAAGGTCTGCGTCCGATCCCCGCGCGGTGCTCAAGATCACGCCGCAAGACGTCTCGCCGGAGTCGCTTGCCCAAGCGAGCCAGGGCGCCTGGCTGGCGGTGCTGGCGCCGGGTCTGGATCATGATTCCGACACGGTAAAGAAGCTGGCCAGGATTGCCGCCCGGTTGCGGGCCGTGGCGTCGACCCTGCATCAGTCTGCTGCGATCTGGCGCACCGAGGCGGTCGTCATCGCCAGCGACCAGCCAGACGTCTGGTGCCTGTCGGACGGCCGATGCGCGGTGACGCGAGGCATGACCCAGCTGACCGCTGGCCAAGACCACGAATTGGCGGCGGCGCTGGCCCATGAACTGGCGCATGTCGTCCTCGACCATCCGCGGGAACGACTGGCGCGGGCCCGGCAATCTGGTGCCGCGCGGCCGGAGGCAGACATCTTGTTGCGAACTTACGATCGGGTGCACGAGATCGAGGCCGAGCGCATCGGCGTCGAGATTTTGGCGCGCGCCGGGTTCGATCCACATGCCGCCCTGGGCCTGCGTGAGCGACTGGCGGGCAAGGCCGCAACAACCGGCGCAGCGGCCGGACCTGTTGCCTCGGCGGCCGGCGCTGCTGCGCCGGCTCAGACCACGCCGGCAGTGTCCGTCTCATTTCAGAGCAGGCACACGACAACACCCGCGCAATTGCGTGATCTGGACCGATATGCGCAACGCATGTTGTCTTTGATGCCACCGGCGGGCCCCACACCTTGATCACCGTGGCATACTCAAAGGTTCCGGAAAACCGTGAGGCGGCCCCAGGGTCGTGTGCCTGAGATGTCGCTCGTTGCCCGTACGCTCTACGACAAACTTTGGGATGAACATGTGGTTCATCGCGAAGAAGATGGCACCTGCCTTCTTTACATCGATCGTCACCTCGTTCATGAGGTGACCAGTCCGCAGGCCTTTGATGGGCTGCGGGTGGCCGGGCGCCAGGCCTGGCGCGCCTCGTCGGTCGTTGCAACCGCCGACCACAACACCCCCACTACCGGCTGGGAACGCGGAATCGAAGGCATCGAAGATCTGACCTCGCGCGAGCAGGTGGTCACACTCGATCGCAATATCCGCGCGTTTTCCATCGCCTCGTATTTCCCATTTCTAGACAAGCGCCAGGGCATCGTGCACGTCATCGGGCCCGAGCAGGGGGCAACCCTTCCCGGCATGACCGTGGTCTGCGGCGACTCCCACACCAGCACGCATGGCGCGCTGGGCTGCCTGGCGTTCGGCATCGGCACGTCTGAGGTCGAGCACGTTTTGGCCACGCAATGTCTGGTGGCCAAAAAGATGAAAAACATGCTGATCGAGGTTGAAGGTCCGCTGTCCAAAGGGGTCACGGCCAAAGACCTGGTGCTGGCAGTCATTGGCCGCATCGGCACGGCGGGCGGCACCGGGTACGCGATTGAATTCGGCGGCAGCGCCATTCGGGCGCTGTCGGTCGAGGGCCGCATGACCGTGTGCAACATGGCGATCGAGGCCGGCGCGCGCTCCGGCATGGTCGCGGTCGACGACACCACAATGGCCTATCTCAAAGGGCGCCCGCTGGCCCCCGATGCCAAAGACTGGGATGCCGCTGTCATGTACTGGCAGGGGCTGCGCTCGGACCCCGGCGCGAAGTTCGATCTGGTCGTGCGCCTGAATGCCGCA
This sequence comes from Burkholderiaceae bacterium, assembly GCA_043757735.1. Taxonomy (GTDB): domain Bacteria; phylum Pseudomonadota; class Gammaproteobacteria; order Burkholderiales; family Burkholderiaceae_E; genus Quisquiliibacterium. The sequence continues at coordinate 8,984 of JAYVOV010000015.1, read as the reverse complement.
GAGATCCGGCCGCAGGTGACTTGGGGAACCTCCCCAGAAATGGTCGTCGCCATCGATGAACGGGTGCCGGATCCCGATCGCGAAAAAGACCCGGTGCGCCGCGAAGGCATGGAACGTGCCCTTCAGTACATGGGGCTCACGCCCAATACCCCAATTGCAGACATCCGAATCGACAAGGTGTTCATCGGGTCGTGCACCAACTCGCGCATCGAAGACCTGCGCGCTGCGGCGGTAGTCGTGCGCGGTCGCCGCAAGGCCGACTCCGTTCGGCTGGCGATGGTCGTGCCAGGATCCGGCCTGGTCAAGCGGCAGGCCGAAGCCGAAGGTCTCGATCGGATCTTCCTCGATGCCGGCTTCGAATGGCGCGAGCCCGGCTGCTCGATGTGCCTGGCCATGAACGCCGATCGGCTCGAACCCGGCGAGCGCTGCGCAGCCACCTCGAACCGCAACTTCGAAGGCCGTCAGGGAAATGGCGGTCGCACTCATCTGGTCAGCCCTGCCATGGCCGCCGCAGCGGCGGTGGCGGGCCATTTCGTCGATGTCCGACGCTTCTGACAGGAATTGAAAATGCCCAATCGATTGTCACTCGTTCTGGCCGCCGTCATGGCCTTCTTGAGCCTCAGCGCCTGCAATACGGTGCAAGGTGTCGGTCGGGACATCGAGAAGGCCGGCGAAAGCATTCAAGGCGCAGCCAAGAGGTAGTTCTCGGCTGTCCGCCATACCCCCTTGCGTATCCTGACAGGTCAAGCACGCGAACATGCAACCGCTCACCGTCCATCGCGGCCTGGTCGCGCCTCTCGACCGTGCCAACGTCGATACCGACGCGATCATCCCGAAGCAGTTCCTGAAATCGGTCAAACGCACCGGGTTCGGCCCGAATCTGTTCGATGAATGGCGCTACCTCGACCATGGCGAGCCCGGCATGGACAACAGCCAGCGTGCGCTCAACCCCGACTTCACCCTGAATCAGCCCCGATTCCGGGGGGCGTCGGTGCTTATCACCCGCAAGAACTTCGGCTGTGGTTCGTCGCGCGAGCACGCGGCCTGGGCGCTCGAAGACTACGGATTTCGCGTGGTGATCGCGCCGTCATTCGCCGACATCTTCTTCAACAACTGCTTCAAGAACGGCATGCTGCCTATCTGTCTTACCGAGACTGAGGTCGATCGCCTGTTCCATGAAGTCAACGCATTCCCCGGCTTCGAACTCGTCGTCAATCTGCCTGAGCAGTTCGTCACCACGCAAGATGGATCTCAGCGGTTTTCCTTCGAGATCGATCCCTTCCGGAAATTCTGCCTGGTCAACGGTTTCGATGAAATCGGCCTGACTTTGCGGCATGCCGACAAGATTCGCGAATACGAATCCAAGCGCATCAGCGCTCAGCCCTGGCTCACCAAGACCCTGGCGAACTGAACCGGGACCAGAGGTCTCTCGATCACGAGAACCAGCCTGGCCCCGGTCAGGCTGGTTCTTGGCGCTTTGCGCGCATCAAAGAAAGGTTGAATTCCATGAAGATAGCAGTCCTGCCGGGCGACGGCATCGGCCCCGAGATCACCGCGCAAGCGGTTCGTGTCCTGACGGCGCTGTCGAGCAACGCTCTGAAGATCGAGATTGAAACTGCGCCGGTGGGCGGTGCCGCCTTCGATGCCAGCGGTGATCCGCTGCCAGCCAGCACGCTGGCGGTGTGCGAGCGCGCAGATGCCATTCTTTTCGGATCGGTTGGCGGGCCCCAATACGACACCTTGCCCCGTCCGCAACGCCCCGAACAGGGCCTGCTGCGCCTGCGCAAGCATTTTGATCTGTTCGCGAACCTGCGCCCGGCCATCGTCTACCCGGAGCTCGCTCATGCGTCCACGCTGAAGCCGGAGGTGGTGGCGGGGCTCGATCTGCTCATTTTGCGTGAACTGACCGGCGACATCTATTTTGGTCAGCCGCGTGGCGTGCGCATCAACGAGGCCGGCGAGCGTGAGGGCTTCGACACCATGCGATATGCCGAGAGCGAAATCCGGCGGATCGCTCACACCGCGTTCCAGGCGGCGCGCAAGCGTTCCGGCAAGGTGTGCTCAGTGGACAAGGCCAATGTGCTCGAGACGACGCAGTTCTGGCGTGACGTGGTGACCGACGTGCACAAGGAATACACAGACGTGGCGCTGTCGCACATGTATGTCGACAACGCGGCGATGCAACTGATCCGCAATCCCAGACAGTTCGATGTGATCGTCACCGGCAACATGTTCGGCGACATCTTGTCCGATGAAGCCTCGATGCTGACCGGTTCGATCGGCATGTTGCCATCGGCGTCGCTGAACGCGCGCGGTTTCGGTCTGTACGAGCCAATTCACGGCTCGGCGCCGGACATCGCCGGCAAGGGTCTGGCCAACCCGCTGGCCACTATTTTGTCGACCGCAATGATGCTTCGGTATTCGCTCGATCGCCCGGCTGAGGCCGATCGTGTCGAAACCGCGGTTCGCAAGGTGCTCGCACAAGGTTTGCGCACCGCAGACATCGCCGAAGCGGGCAAGCCGACAGTGGGCACGCAGGCCATGGGCGACGCGGTAATCGCCGCCCTGGGCTGACTCACATCGGCATTGATTGACACAACAGACAAGGCAAGTTCGGGAGCATCCGCAATGGCAATGAAAGTAGGTCTGGTGGGATGGCGGGGCATGGTCGGCTCGGTGCTGATGCAGCGCATGCAGCAGGAGAACGACTTCGCGCTGATCGATCCGGTGTTTTTCAGCACATCGAACGCTGGCGGCGACGCGCCCCTGGGTGGCGAACGGCTGCAGGACGCGATGTCGATCGAGGCGCTCAAGCGCATGGACACCATCATCACCTGCCAGGGTGGCGACTACACAACCGAGGTATTCGGCAAGTTGCGCCAGGCCGGCTGGAAGGGCTACTGGATCGATGCGGCCTCCACTCTGCGCATGCAGGACCACGCAATCATCATTCTCGATCCGCTCAATCGGCAGGTGATCGAAGATGGGCTCGCCAAAGGCGTGCGCGACTACATCGGCGGCAACTGCACGGTCAGTCTGATGATGATGGCGCTCAACGGCCTCTTCACGGCAGGCGTGATTGAATGGATCACCGCAATGACCTATCAGGCCGCGTCGGGGGCTGGCGCACAGAACATGCGCGAACTGCTGGCCCAGATGGGCGCTGCCCATGGCTCGGTCGCCGATCTGCTCGCCAATCAGGCGTCGCCCATTCTTGACATTGACCGCACCGTTGCACAGGCCATGCGCTCCAGCCAGTTTCCAACCGAGCATTTCGGCGTGCCGCTGGCTGGCAGCCTGATCCCCTGGATCGACAAGGATCTCGGCAATGGCATGTCGCGCGAAGAGTGGAAGGGCGACGTCGAATGCAACAAGATCCTGGGTCTGCCGGCCAGCGGTGCAGGCCATATTCCTGTCGAGAGTCTGTGCGTTCGGATCGGCGCCATGCGCTGTCACAGCCAGGCATTGACCATCAAGCTCAAGCGTGACCTGCCCTTGGCCGACATCGAGAGCCTGGTGGCTTCAGGCAACGAATGGGTGCGCCTGGTGCCGAACACCCGCGAAGCGAGCGTGCGCGAATTGAGCCCTACGGTGGCCACCGGAACCCTTCAGGTGCCCGTCGGGCGACTGCGCAAGCTGGCGATTGGTGACGGTTACCTCAGCGCATTCACTGTCGGCGATCAACTTCTGTGGGGGGCGGCCGAGCCGCTGCGGCGCATGTTGCGGATTCTGCTCGCTGATTGACAGTCGCTGGTTTGCCTTGACGCAGCCTCCGAAGTCACCTCTTCGATGTGTGACTGTGCGCACGCGGGCACGGTGATGAAATTCCTCTCGGCGGGTGCTTCGTTCCGCTTGTCGCGTGCTCGTTTGTGTTGCTCGGAGGTCAGGTGTAAACCTATCACTTCATGTGAGCTTGCCTCTATAAGTTGCTGATGTTAGGCTCAAAACCCTTAAGAGTGACCCTCGGGGAAATGCGTGGCTGCTGATAAAAAAACCGTGCTGAACACGGACTTCAAGACGGCGCCAAAGCGCCTTGCCGTCGCTGTTGCTCTGGCCTTGATGGCTGGCAGCGGTACGGCTTGGTCGGCGGGCCTCGGACGCCTGTCGGTGCAGTCGGGTCTTGGCCAGCCATTGCGGGCTGAAGTCGAGATCACCGCACTCACCCGCGAAGAGTCGGCCTCGCTCAATGCCAAGCTTGCTTCTCCGGATGCGTTCAAACAGGCCGGACTCGAGTTCAATGCGGCCTTGGCCGGATTGCGCTTTGCGATCGATCGCAGAACCGACGGACGTTCCTTCGTCAGAATCTCCTCGACTCAGCCGATCAACGAGCCGTTCGTCGACATGCTGCTGGAGCTGAACTGGGCCACTGGCAAGTTCGTTCGCGAGTACACCTTCCTGCTTGATCCCCCTGAGCTGAAGCTGGCCAGAGAAAGCGTCGAGGGTGGCGCTGGTCAAGCGACGGTTGTGCCGCCAGTGGCCGCCGCACCCAGTGCGCCGGCGCCGGCGGCAGCCAGTGCGCCTCCTGTCACGGCGGCAGTGCCGTCGAGCACAGCGCCGAAACGCGAACCGGCGGCGCCCGGCGCAGCCGCCAGACCGGAAACCGCCGCCGCCGCCAGCGTCGGCGATGAGGTCCGTGTGCGCAGCGGTGACACCCTGGCCGGCATTGCCGGCCGGGTTCGCCCGCCCTCGGCGTCACTCGATCAGACGCTTGCATCGCTCTACCAGGCCAACCCGCAGGCGTTTTTTGGCGACATCAATCGCCTGAAATCCGGTGTCACGCTGAAGGTGCCTGGCGCTCGGGAAATGGCCGCATTCGACCCTGCAAAAGCGCGTGAACTCATTCGGGCGCAATCCAGTGATTTCGCAGCCTACCGCTCACGGCTCGCTGAAGGTGCGCGCGAACTGCCCGCCGGCAAGGCAGGCCAGACGGTCACGGGCGCTGTCGGTGCGCAGATCGAAGACAAGAGCGCCGCAGCCAATGGTGCAGACAAACTCAAGCTCTCTAAATCCGGTGCAAGCCTGGTCGCTGCTGCGGGAAAATCAGGTGGCGAAGGCGCCCTCGGCCAGAACCGTGCCGAGCAGAACGTTGCTCGCGATGCTGCTCTGAAGGAATCGCAGTCCCGCGTCAAAGAACTCGAGAAGAACGTCACCGACCTCCAGAAGCTGCTTGACCTCAAGAACAAGCAGCTGGCCGACCTGCAAAAGCAGGCTGAAGACAGCAAGATTGCGGGCAAGTCGGCCGCAGGTGTCGTCGCCAAAGCAGATACGCCCAAAGCCGAAGCCGCCAAAGCCGAGCCGGCGAAAGTCGAGGCCCCAAAGGTTGCCGATTCGACCCGAACCGAGTCGGCGAAAACCCCGGAACCGGTCGCCGCAGTTGCACCAGAGCCCAAAGCCAAAGTCGAAGCACCCAGAGCAGAAGTTGCGCCAGCCGCCCCCAAAACCGAACCGGCACCCAAGTCTGCGGCCAAAGTCCCTGAACCGGCAGCGGCTGCACCCTCCGGCGGTTTTGTAGAAGACCTGATGTCGAACCCGCTGATGCTGCCCGGACTAGGCGCCATCCTCGCCCTGGGCGCCGGCTACGGCTGGTACGCGATGCGCCGGCGCAAGAAGGTCGAGAAGTTTGAGGACAGCCTCATCGCGGCTGATGGGATTGCCGCCAACTCGCTTTTCGGATCCACCGGCGGTCAAAGCGTCGATACAAGCGGCGCGTTCGCGTCGGCCACCAAAGACAGTGGCGTCGATGTTCACGCCACAGAGGTCGACCCGATCGCCGAGGCAGAGGTCTACATCGCCTACGGACGAGAGGCGCAGGCAGAAGAAATTCTGCGTGAGGCCATGCGCAAGCAGCCGGAGCGTCAGGCGATCCGGGCCAAACTGCTCGAGATCTATTCCGGACGCAAAGATGTCGCCGCATTCGGTGCGCTGGCAGCCGAAATGTACGAGATGGCTGGCGGCCAGAACGAAGAATGGCCCAAGGTCGTCACGATGGGCCTGGCGCTGGACCCGGAGAACGCGCTGTACACCGGACGCGAGGCCCACCCGCAGGTGGCGCACGACGGCCATGGTGACGTCCGCAACCAACCCGCGGAGCCGCCGCTCGACGAACTGCTGGGCGAAGAGCCCATCAAGGCGCCGGCTTCGACGGCTCCAGTGCAGTCGTTCGCCGAAACCATGCCGATGGAGCCCGGCGAACTGGGCATTCGATCGCTGTCTGAACCCGATGTTCCCGCGCTCGACTTCGACCTCGAACTCAACACCACCATCGGCAAAGCAGGAGAAAAACTCGCCTCGTCGCGTGAGCCGGACGAAGATGATCGTTCCGAACTCAGCCGCGCAGTCGAAGGCCGGTTTGATCTCCCCGATCTCGATCTAACCGGCGAGTTCGAGCCCAAAGCGGCCAACAAGGTCCGTTCCGCGGCCCCGAGCGCACTCGAAGAATTCAACATCGACCTGCCGGCCCTGGAGGGCTTGAGCAAGATCGCGCTTTCCGGCTCAGCTGGTGGCGGTGGCGGTGGCGGTGGCGGTAGTGCGGTTGCGGAAAAGCTTGCTGCCGATCTCGATCTGTCGGCGATCGGTCTCGATCTCGAACCCGCCGAATCAACTTTCTCGAGCACTGCGCCTGATGGCGTACGGTGGCAGGAAATGGCCACCAAACTCGATCTGGCGTCTGCCTACGAAGAAATCGGCGATAAAGAAGGTGCCCGTGAACTCCTTGATGAGGTGGTCAAGGGTGGCGACGCCGAGCAGCAGCAGAAGGCCCGTTCGATGCTGGCCAAGATCGCCTGAGTCGGCTTCGGTTGCGGCAGGCGGGGAAGCCTGGCTTCCCCGTTTTCACGGCGCCCATGCCTGGAGGCTGTCGGAGTTGAATCCTGGGTACCGACATGCTCGCTGGCTTGCCGACGATAGGCCATGACGCCCGAACCGATTGCACACCGCATCGCGTTGCGGCTCGCCTACGAAGGTACACACTTCCGAGGCTGGCAGACGCAACCTGGCGGGCAGGCGGTGCAGGACCTGCTGGAAGCCGCCCTGAGCAGCGTGGCGGGTCACCCGATCGCCACGATTTGCGCCGGGCGCACGGACGCCGGCGTGCATGCGCTGGCGCAAGTGGTGCACTTCGACACATCGGTCGTGCGGCCGGCCACTGCCTGGGTGCGAGGGGTCAATACCCACCTGCCATCCGGGGTCGCGGTGCAGCACATGCAGCCGGTCGATGGTGCGTTTCATGCCCGCTTCGGGGCTGCCCGGCGCCGCTACCGTTATCTCATTTTGCGCAGCCCGACCCGCCATCCCCTGTGGGCGCAGCGCGCCACGTGGATTCATCGACCGCTCGACTTGTCGGCCATGCGGCGGGCTGCGCCGCTGCTGCTCGGGCGCCATGATTTCAGTGCTTTCCGATCGTCGCAATGCCAGGCGAAGTCGCCGGTGCGCACGCTGGAACTGCTCGCCATCAGCGAGCGTGATCAGCTGCTGTGCATCGATGTCCAGGCCAATGCGTTCCTGCACCACATGGTCAGGAATCTGGTCGGGCTGCTGGTCTGGATTGGCATGGGTCGGCGCCCGGTCGATTGGGCCGGCGATGTCCTGGCCTCTGCCGACCGGCGCCAGGCTGCACCCACCATGGCCGCGCAGGGGCTTTACCTGACCGGGGTAGAGTACGGCTTGCCCTATGATCTGGGTTGCTGGCCACCTTTGCCAGTGCCTTGACAGCCGCCTTGCCTCTCCTGAGAACCCGAATCAAATTCTGTGGCTTCGTTCGCCCCGGCGACGTCGATGACGCCGTCACGCTCGGCGTGGACGCGATCGGTTTCGTGCTTTATGCCCGCAGCCCGCGCGCGGTCGATGTGCAGCTCGCCGCACAATTGCGCAGGCGGCTTCCTTCCTACGTGACCGCTGTTGGCCTCTTCGTCAATGAAGCGCCTGCCATGGTGCGCGATGCGGTGCGCGAGCTTGGCCTCGATGTCGTTCAGTTTCACGGTGACGAGAGCGTCGAGCACTGTCGGCAGAGTGTGCCCGCGGGCGTGCCCTACTGGCGGGCCGTGCGCATGCGTTCAAGCAGCGATTTGTTAGAATCAATGCGCCGTTTCAATGACTCCGAAGCATTTCTGCTCGACGCGTTCAGTGCCGGCTTCGGGGGCAGCGGAGCGGTTTTCGATTGGTCCCTGATCCCGACAGCACGCAGCCACCCGCTCATCCTGGCCGGTGGGCTCGACGAGCACAGCGTTGCGCAGGGTATCCGGCAGGTTTCTCCCACCATGGTTGACGTCTCCAGCGGCATACAGGGCAGCGATGCCCGATGCAAGGACGCCGATCGAATGGCCCGTTTCGTCGCGGCAGTCCTGGCTGAGGATGCGCGACGTTCTTTGGCAGAACCCGGTAGCGCTTGATGAAACCTTACGATCTCCCCGATGCCCGCGGACACTTCGGCCCCTATGGCGGAATCTTCGTCGCCGAAACCCTGATGCACGCGCTCGAAGAGCTGCGGCTGTGTTACGCGAAGTACAAGAACGACCCGGAATTCGTCGCCGAGTATCACGATGAACTCGAACACTTTGTCGGCCGTCCCAGCCCCATTTATCACGCCCGGCGATGGTCGCAGATGATGGGCGGAGCCCAGATCTACTTCAAGCGCGAAGACCTCAACCACACCGGCGCGCACAAGATCAACAACACGATCGGCCAGGCGATGCTGGCGCGGCGCATGGGCAAGCCGCGCGTCATCGCCGAGACCGGCGCCGGCCAGCACGGCGTGGCGACGGCGACGATCTGCGCCCGCTACGGCCTCGAGTGCGTCGTCTACATGGGCAGCGAGGACATCAAGCGCCAGGCGCAGAACGTCTATCGCATGAACCTGCTCGGCGCCTCGGTGGTGCCGGTCGAAAGCGGCTCCAAGACGCTGAAAGACGCGCTCAACGAGGCGCTGCGCGACTGGGTGACGAACGTCGAAGACACTTTCTACATCATCGGCACCGTTGCCGGCCCGC
>JAYVOV010000014.1:0-10734 GCA_043757735.1 Burkholderiaceae bacterium | reverse complement strand
CCGACAAACGCCGATCAGGCCCTGTCGAAGGCCGCCCTGATCGCGTCGAAGCGCCGCGCGTGGGCGCCTGGCTCTCGCTGTAACCCGCCGGCCGATTGCGTGCGCTTTCGTTGATCTGGGCATTGACCCAGCCCGAACACAACACCGTCACGCCAAGGCCGGTGTCCACGGGTTCGAGGGCAAGGGCCCGCCGGCGCCGGCGCCAGTCCGATGGCACTGCCGCCACCGGTGATGAACGCCGCTTTTCGCGGAAGATCTCGCATCCGAACTCCTCCTGGTCTGGCCGCCGGGACGGCGGGCGCCGCGGCGCTGATCGACTCTGCGCAGCGGCGCGGTCTGGCCTCTATTGTGCCGTCAGATCAGGTAGTCGAAACTGATCTCTGCCCCCTCGGCAGTGAACGCGGTGCGCCCCTCGCGCTCGCCGTAGATGACAAAGTGGGCGATTGCGCCGTTGGCGCTGCTGCCGCGGAAGTCGGGCAGGTTGGCCGCCACGTACGCCGCGACGTCGGTATTTTCGGTGAGGTACCGGCCGCCATCGAACGATTGCAGTGCCACGTTTGCGGCGCGCCCCTCCCAGACACCGAACAGGTTGTAATGGGCGAACAGCTGCGCAGGTGACCCCGCGAATGTCTTCAGGTCCGGATAGTGGAATGCGTAATACTGGGCGTTGAACCAGTTGGCCGGCTGGCGCCCCTCCGAGCCGCCACCGGCAAAAAAATGCGCCGATGCATCGGCCATCGCCACCGCGGGCACCAGATCCCAGTTCGCCAGCAGATAGTAGGTCGGGTCGAACAGGAAGCCCCGGTCAGCGCCATAGGCAGGGGCCGGATTGCGGGCGGGTTCGAGCAGATTCAAGGTCTTGTCGGCAAACTGCAGGTTCTCGATGTTGCGCAAAACGTCGACACTGTCCAGGCCGACCACCCGCAACTCGCCATTGACCCGACCAGCCTGCAGGCCGGCGCGGGACTGCGAATAGACCATGGTGTCAGTGCCCGCGCCGCCGTCGATGCGATCGTTGCCGGCCTCCGCAACAATCCGGTCGTTCGCCGAGGTGCCGACGACTGATCGGGTGCCCGGAATGCCAACCTTGATGGTGAGCTGCTGGGTGGCACTCAAGGCAGCCGGATCACGCGCCAACACCGCCAGCGAATAATCAACGCCCTGCACCAGGCTGCGCCCGGTGGCCAGGGACAGCACCCCGGTGCTGGGGTTGATCGCAAACGAGATGGCGTCGGGCCCGGACAAGGCGTACACCAGCGCGGCGGTATCTTCGACGTCGGTGGCGACGGCGGTGAACGCCAGGGGAGCGCTGGCGCCCGCCAGATTCAGGGTCACTCTGGGCTGGGCAAAAACCGGCGGGTCGTTGACCGCGGTGAAGGTGAGCCGGTAGGTCACCTTCAGGGTTTCGAGCGTCAGCGGATTGGTGCCCGAAAACTGGAAGGCATCGGAGCCGACATAGTCGGCCGGCGGACGGTAGTTCCAGGCCGAGCCGCCAAAACTGAACAGTTCACCGCGCGCCGGCACTGCCGAGACTGTCGCGAACGCCAGCGGCTCACCACTGGCGATCGAGGGCACCCACCCGAAGAGTGCGTCTTCGGGCAGGGTGACTTCGACCAGCCCGTTGACGGGCAGGGGTGTGGTCGGCGCGGCCAATGACAAAGGCGCGGGATCGCCAAATGTCGCGGCAACGCTCTGGAACGCCAGGCGCGAGACATCGACGTCGAGCACACCCGGCGCGGCGCGGTTGAAATAAAGCGTCGCCAGCGGACCCGTCCCGGCGGGGATCACGGACCCGGTGACGCTGATGGCGACCCGCGAACCGGTCACGGTGGTCGCCAGCGCACTGCTGGCGGTGCCGCCGAAAACGATCCGATCAAAGCTGACCGCCGGAGAATCGAAACTGAAGTCGAAGTTCAAAGTCTGCGAATTGGCGGGCAGGTCGGTTACGGTCATCTGCAGTTGCAGTTGTCCCGCGCCGCTGGCGTTGACGTATTGAAATGCGGCTTGCGCCATCCGGGTTTCCTCCGGCCACCAGGGCCGCTTGGGATCAGGCCAGCAGTCGGTCGAGTTCGCCGCTGGCGATCAGTTTTGCGAGATCGCCGCTGGCGATCAGTTTTGCGAATTCGTCGGCGCCACCGATCAAGGCGCCTTTGACGAATATCGTCGGCAGCGTCGAGCGGATGGCCCGGTGGCCGTGGGATTTATTGAGGATTGGCCGTGTCATAGCCGGTATTGTGCACCGACCGACACCCGAGCCATGCCGTGCAAGGCGCCGCGCGGGTAATCTGACGGGTCGCCCCGCCCCCTACAACAACCCGTACCCCGTGAGGCCAAGCCCATGAGCACCCCCTGGCGTCCCAGCGAGTTCTACCCCGATCCCGCCATCGAGATCCTCGACGAATCGTTTCGCCCCTATCGGATCAACAGCGCGGCGGTCGAACGGATCGCCACCGGCTGCCGCTGGGCCGAAGGACCGGTCTGGTTCGGCGATCATCACTGCCTTGTCTGGAGCGACATCCCCAACGACCGGATGCTGCGCTGGGACGATCTAAGCGGCGCGGTCAGTGTCTTTCGCCAGCCGACCGGCTACGCGAACGGCAACACGCGCGACCGCCAGGGCCGCCTGATCACCTGCGAACACCTCGGCCGCCGGGTGGTGCGCACCGAGACCGACGGCAATCTGACGGTCCTGGCCGACACCTTCGAGGGCAAGCGCCTGAACTCCCCCAACGACGTAGTCGCGAAGTCCGACGGATCGATCTGGTTCACCGACCCGCCCTTCGGGCTGCTGGGCGACTACGAAGGCCGCCGCGCCGAAGCCGAACTGCCAACTGACGTCTATCGGATCGATGGCGTCTCGGGTCGTGTCGACAAAGTAGCCGACGACATCAATCGGCCCAATGGACTTTGCTTCTCGCCGGATGAATCGATTCTTTATGTGGTCGAGTGCGGCAGCACGCCGCGCAGCATCCTGGCTTACGATCTGAAACAAAAGGGCACACGGCTCACGCGGCGCCGCGTCTTCATCGACTGCGGCAGCGGCACGGCCGACGGTATGCGCTGCGACATCGACGGCAATCTCTGGTGCGGCTGGGGAATGGGCTCGCCCGAGATGGACGGCGTGATGGTGTTCAATCGGCACGCCCAGCCGATCGGCCGGATCAGGCTGCCCGAGCGCTGCGCGAATGTCTGCTTTGGTGGGCCGATGCTCAATCGGCTTTTCATGGCCTCGAGCCAGTCGGTCTACGCACTGTACGTCAACACCCGCGGCATCGCCGGGTCGTGACCGCCAGGCAATCGGGGCAATGCAGCCATCACCCGACGATATCGCGTACGCCCAGAATCTGGCCTTCTTCGCCCACCGTCTCGAAGCGCAGCTTGAACCCCCACAGTCGGTGCAGATGTGACAGAACCTTGTCGGCCTCCACTGTGAGAGGACGACCGCGATGCCGACGGTGGCGCACCGTCAGGCTGCGGTCACCGTCACGATCAAAGCCCACGACCTGAATATCGGGCAACCGTGAATCTCGATCATATTGGTCGGCCAGCAGGCGCCGAACCCGTCGGTAGCCGGCCTCGTTGTGGATCGAGTCAACGGCCAGATCGCTCTTTCCGGCATGGTCGGCGATCGCGAACAGATGAAACTCGCGGATCAGGCGCGGCGACAGGTACTGCGCAATGAAGGATTCATCCTTGTAATTGCGCATGGCGAAGTCGAGAACCTTCTGCCAGTCGCCGCCGGCGATGTCGGGAAACCAGTGGCGGTCTTCGTCAGTGGGGTGCTCACAGATGCGCCGGATGTCGGTGAACATCGCGAAGCCCAGCGCGTAGGGATTGAATCCGCTGTAACCGCGTTCATCGAACCCGCGCTGGGCGATCACGTTGGTGTGCGAGGCCAGCACCTCGATCATGAAGCCGTCGTTGACGAGCCCCTTGTCATACAGGCGATTGAGGATGGTGTAGTGCCAGAAGGTGGCCCAGCCTTCGTTCATCACCTTGGTCAGCCCCTGCGGATAGAAATACTGCGCGGCCTTGCGGACGATGCGAACCAGTTCGCGCTGCCAGGGCGCGAGTCGCGGCGAATACTTTTCCACGAAGTACAGGAGATTCTCCTGGGGCTCTTCGGTGAAACCTGGCACCGCCACGGTCTGCGGCGCGGCCGCGCGCGCGGGCAGCGTGCGCCAGATCTCGTCGTATTGAGTCCAGAGGTAGGCCTCGCGCTCGCGCAGCCGGCGACGTTCGTCGTCGGCCGACAGCGGGCGCGGATGGTTGTAACGGCTCACGCCGTAGTCCTGCAGCGCATGGCAGGCGTCGAGCACTTCTTCGACCGCGGCAATGCCGTGCCGCTCTTCGCATCGCATGACGTACTGGCGTGCGAACACCATGTAGTCGATGATCGCGTCGGCGTTCGTCCACTGCCGGAACAGGTAGTTGCCTTTGAAGAACGAGTTGTGGCCATAACAGGCATGCGCGATGACCAGCGCCTGCAGCGGCATCGTGTTCTCCTCCATCAGATAACTGATGCAGGGGTTGGAGTTGATCACGATCTCGTAGGCCAGTCCGCGCGCGCCCTTGCGGTAGTCGTGCTCGTTGCGGATGAACTCCTTGCCGAAACTCCAGTGCGGATAGCTGATCGGCAGACCAACCGAGGCGTACGCATCGAGCATCTGCTCGCTCGCGATGATCTCGATCTGATTGGGATAACAATCCAGCCCGAATTCGCCGAGCGCGATCTCGCGGATCGCAGTGTCGTACTCGGAGATCAGATCGAAGGTCCATTGACCGCCGTCAGACAGCGGCTGACACGGGCCGGCGGCGCCATCGTCGCGTGACACAGGCGCAAACGGCTGAGTGATCATCACGGTCGGCTGAGTGTCCATCAGCGTGCTCCAGTGGCTGGCTGCTTCGCGAACAGGTCGCGTAGAACCGGATAGATATCGCGCACTTCGCGCACTTCCCGCATGGCGAACCGTTCACTCTCGATGCGCCGATAAGCCGCCGCCAGCGTCGAGAATCGAGAATGCTCGTCAGGCACTTCAATGTAGGCGTAATAACGCACCAGCGGCAGCAGGGTCTCCTGCAGAAAGCCACGGCTCTTTTCGGGGTCGGCGCCGAACGCGTCGCCGTCGGAAGCCTGGGCGCCATAGATGTTCCAGGCGCCGGCCGGAAACCGCTCTTCGATGATCTCGTGCATCAGCTTCAAGGCGGTGAGGACCACCGTGCCGCCGGTCTTCGGATCGTGAAAGAAACGCTGCTCGTCGACCTCTTCCGCGTCGTCGGTGTGGCGGACAAAAACCACCTCGATCTTCTCGTACTTCCGCGACAAGAAGAGATAAAGCAAGGTGAAGAAACGCTTTGCGAAATCCTTCTTGCGTTCGTCCATCGAGGCCGAGACATCCATCAGGCAGAACATCACCGCCTGGCTCATCGGCTGCAACACCGGCACCCGATGGCGGAACCGCAGGTCAATCTCTTCGAGAAAAGGCACACGCTCGATGCGCCGCTCGAGCTCGATGATCCGGTCATCGAGATCTGATGCGGGCTCGGCGGTTTCGTCATCACGCCGGGCCTGCAGTTCGGCGAGTTCACGACGAGACGCAGCGGTGAGCGCGATGCGCCGGCCCAGCGCGTTGCGCAGACTACGCGTCACCGACAGGTTGGTTGGCGAACCATTGGACGTGTAGCCGGCGCGCTGCATGCGCGACTGGCGGATTTCGCCCATGGCGGTGCGCGCCAGCCGGGGCAGTTCGAGATCGTCGAAGAAGAGCTGCATGAACTCTTCCTTGGACAGCGTGAACGCGAAACTGTCTTCGCCGTCGCCGCCCTCGCCTTCTCCACCCTTGCCCTGCCCCTGCCCACCCTGCGGACGCGGCAGCCGGTCGCCCGGCATGAATTTTTTGTTGCCCGGATGCACATACTCGCGGTCACCGCCCGCACCGTGGCGAAACGAGGGCTCGGCAATGTCCTTGGCCGGAATCTTGACCTCGCCGCCGCGCTCCATGTCGCGAATGGAACGTTCGGCGACCATGTCGGTGACGGCGCGCTGCACATGGGCTTTGTAGCGGCGAATGAAGCGCTCGCGATTGGTGGCGCTCTTGTTCCGGTCGTTCAGGCGGCGGTCGATGATGACTGACATGAGGGAGTCCTTCGCTACGGGGAGACGGCGGACGCGGTGCCGTGATCGGGCCGTGTCTTGGTGCGGAAGAGGCGTGCCACGAAACCCGGGTGGCTTCGTCGGGTGTGGACCGGCGGATCGCAATTGCACCTCCGAGCACACGCACGGCAGCATCTCCCTACTGAGACTTGCGCACCCGCAAGTACCACTCGCACAGCAGGCGGACCTGCTTCTCCGTGTACCCCTTGTCGACCATGCGGGCGACGAAGCTTTCGTGCTTGCGCTTGTCTTCGGCGGAAGCCTTGGCGTTGAAGGAGATGACCGGCAGCAGTTCTTCAGTGTTCGAGAACATCTTCTTCTCGATCACCTCGCGCAGCTTTTCATAGCTCGTCCAGGTGGGATTGCTTCCGCTGTGGTTGGCTCGAGCCCGCAAGACGAAGTTGACGATCTCGTTGCGGAAGTCTTTGGGATTGGCGATGCCGGCCGGTTTTTCGATCTTTTCGAGTTCACCGTTGAGCTGCACCCGGTCAAAGCTCTCGCCAGTTTCCGGGTCGCGGTAATCTTCGTCCTGGATCCAGTAGTCGGCGAAGGTGACGTAACGATCGAAGATGTTCTGACCGTACTCGGAGTACGACTCCAGGTACGAGGTCTGGATCTCCTTGCCGATGAATTCGGCGTAGCGCGGCGACAGCCATCCCTTGATGAAGTCGAGATACCGGCGCTGAGTGTCTTCCGGCAGTCCTTCGCGCATCAGGCGCTGCTCGAGCACGTACATGAGGTGCACCGGATTGGCGGCGACTTCTGTCTGGTCGTAGTTGAACACCGCCGAAAGAACTTTGTAGGCGAAACGGGTCGAGATGCCGTTCATGCCTTCGTCGATACCGGCGTAGTCTCGATACTCCTGAACCGACTTCGCGTTGGGCTCGACATCTTTGAGGTTTTCGCCATCGTAGACTCGCAGCTTGGCGAAGATGCTCGAGTTCTCGGGCTCCTTGAGGCGGGTGAGCACCGAGAACTGCGCCATCATCTCGAGGGTGCCCGGAGCGCAGGGCGCCGCCGCCAGCGCACTGCCGGTCAGCAGCTTGCGATAGATGCGGACCTCTTCAGACATCTGCAGACAATACGGTACCTTGACGATGTAGATACGGTCTAGGAAGGCCTCGTTGTTGCGGTTGTTGCGAAACGCCGTCCACTCGCTTTCATTGGAGTGCGCCAGGATCAGGCCCTGGAACGGGATCGCCGAAAAACCTTCGGTGCCCTTGAAATTGCCCTCCTGCGTCGCGGTGAGCAGGGGGTGCAGCATCTTGATCGGCGCCTTGAACATCTCGACAAACTCGAGCAGGCCCTGATTGGCCAGGCACAGCCCGCCGGAATAACTGTAGGCGTCGGGATCGTCCTGCGACATCGACTCGAGCTTGCGGATATCGACCTTGCCGACCAGGGAGGAGATGTCTTGGTTGTTTTCGTCGCCCGGCTCGGTCTTGGCGATGCCGATCTGGCGCAGAATGGACGGACGCAGGCGGACTACCTTGAACTGGCTGATGTCGCCGTCGAATTCCTGCAGGCGCTTGACCGCCCAGGGACTCATCAGGCCGGTCAGGTAGCGGCGCGGGATAGCGTACTGCGACTCGACAGCCTCGGCGTCGCGCTCCGGCACGAACAGCCCGAGCGGCGACTCGTTGACTGGCGAGCCTTTCAAGGCATAGATGGGATGCGCTTCCATAAGCGCCTTGAGCCGCTCGGCGATGGAGGACTTGCCGCCACCGACCGGGCCGAGCAGGTAGAGCACCTGCTTGCGCTCTTCAAGCCCCTGGGCTGCATGCTTGAAATAGGCGACGATCTGCGAGATAGCTTCTTCCATGCCGTAGAACTCGCGGAATGCGGGGTATCGCCGGATGACCCGATTGGAGAACAGGCGGGACAGCCTTTGATCGTTGCGGGTGTCGACGAGTTCCGGCTCGCCGATCGCCGCGAGCATTCGCTCAGCGGCGCTGGCGTATGCCTGCGGGTCACGTTTGCAGAGTTCAAGATAGTCGACGAGCGACATCTCTTCCTCGCGCCCCTTCACGTACAGCTCACGATACGTGTCGAAAAGGTTCATGGCTCAACTCCTGAACTGGCGCGGTCAGTCAGCAGGCCATCGAACCTGCAAAAACTGGCTCGTGATCAGCCTGGAAAATCCCAGGCGATGGTTTCAGTATCTCGCTCGAATCGAATTTCGAAAGAGAAATAAAAGAAACTGAAACCTATCTGTTGGTCATAACGCGAAGCCAAGCCTTGCGTTGACCGGAAAACTCGAACTTGAGGGTTTACGTGCAAGAACAATGCCTGGTCATCCATGGCGCACTGCGCACCGCAGCAGTGCCGCGCGGGCAGGACGCAATCAGGGCATGCCGCCCGCCTGGCGGTCGGCAAGCGGCAGACGGCAGACGGCAAGCGGCAAGCGGCAGACGGCAGACGGTCAGCCCGATCAGGCACCCAGCGCGAAAGGCTGCTCCGGCAGCTTGGCTGCCCGTTCGAATGCCCGCACCAATGCATCTTCACCCTGGGCACCATTGACCGCCACGCGACCATTGATGACGAAGAACGGCACCCCGCCAATGCCGGCATCGCGGGCGCCCTGATCGGCCTCGGCGACACTCTCAAGAAGACTCGCGTCGTCGAGCGCGCGGGAGATGTCTTCCGCCTGCATTCCGGTCGCTCGGGCAATGTCCGCCAGCACCGCCGCATCGGTGAGGTCTTGCGCCTCCTGGAAGTACGCCCTGAAGAGCGCCTCGGCCAGCGCCGACTGCAGCCGCTCGCCACCAGCCACCCGTGCAACCGACAGCAGCGCATGTGGCCGAAGGGTATTGGGCTGGCGGGCGATGCGATCGAGCGCCAGATCCAGCGAGACCTCTTTGGCGGCGGCCCGCACATTGCCGTAGAGACGCGAGGTGTCAGCACTGCCGAACTTGCTGCGCAGGTAGTCCTCGCGCGCGACGCCATCCGGTGGAAAGGTCGGGTTGAGCTGAAACGGATGCCAGACGACCTCAGGCATCGGCGCCTCCGGATGGGCCACATGCCAGGACTCGATGGCTGCCTCGAGCTGACGCTTGCCGATAAAACACCATGGACACACCACATCCGAAACCACATCGATCCGCATGACAACACTCCCTTGGTTCAGGTCCTGAGGATATAGTTTCATCGCCTGCTCGCGGGCCCACAAAAAAACACGAACTGGAGACACAAATGACGACACGCGTTTCACGCCGGCAGATTCTGGGCGGCATCGCCGCAGCAGGTGCACCGTTCTCGATGATCGGCCAGTCATGGGCGCAAGCCTGGCCGAACAAACCGATCAAGTTCATCGTCGGTTATCCCCCGGGCGGCCTGACGGACATCTTCGCGCGAGCCTACGGCGAGCAGCTTTCAACCCGCCTGGGCCAGCAGGTCATCGTGGAGAACCGCTCTGGCGCCAGCGGCTCGATCGCGGCGGCGGCGGTCAAGAACTCGCCGCCCGATGGCTACACCCTGATGTTCACCATCTCGACCACCATGCTGATGAACCGGGTTCTCTACAAGAGCCTGGCTTACGACGCCGACCGCGACTTCGTTCTGATCTCGAGCATGTCGGCCGGGCATCTGCCGCTGATCGTCAACAAGAGCACCGGGGTGACCAACCTGAAAGAATTCGTCGAGTACGCGCGCAACAACAAAGTGTCGATCGGCACCTACGCGGCGGGCTCGTATTCGCACATTGCAGTGGCGGAGCTGAACCGCATCTTCGGCCTGCAGATGGAAGCCGTGCATTACCGCGGCGAAGCGCCGATGTGGCAGGACGTGGCCGCCGGTGTGATCCTGGGCGGCAGCGGCAGTGTCGCGGCCGCCAGCAGCGTGCTGCAGACCGGCGTGGGACGGCCGATCGCAGTGCCGCAGACCAGGCGCATGCGGATCCTGCCCGATGTCGCCACCTTCCAGGAGCAGGGCGTGCCCGACCGATCCTTCCAGCTCAAGGGCTTCATCTGCCTGGTCGGACCGACCGGCATGCCGCCGGAAATGGTGCAGCGTTTGTCCGACCTGATGGTCGAGAGCGGCAAGGGTGAAAAGATTCAAAAGATCCTGACCACCTTCGGGATCGACGAATCTGCGGTCAGTCATCAGGACTTCCGCAAACTCTATGAGGAAGAAAAGCCGATCTGGATTGCGCTGGTCAAGGGCCTCGGTCTGACGCCGCAGTGAAGCCGCGCATCAGCTGGCAGGAGCAGCCGTTGCGCCAGGAGCGCCGACACACAGGCCTCCAGCTTGCGCAGATAGTCCTGCGCCCCCTCAAAGCGCTCGTGAACCGACAGCCAGGGATCGCCGCGCTGCTCGCGCTCGGCCCTGGTCAGCGCAAATGGCGCGTATGACCCGTCGCGATCGCACAGTTCGCCTTCCGGATACGGCCGCTGATACAGATTCCATCCGGTATAGGTTGCCAGCGGCACCGCGATGTCCGGCAGGCGCACGCCGGCCACTGCATTGCCGTCGGCGGCCGTCTGCGCCACCCGTGCGCGGTACTGCCGCGTCATGTCCGGCCGGGGATCGACCCAGTCGCCAAACAACGGCAAAGCGTTGCCCGCCCGGGCGATCGCCCAGCC
>JAYVOV010000013.1:0-10758 GCA_043757735.1 Burkholderiaceae bacterium | reverse complement strand
TGTTCGACTACCGGGTAAAAGATTCCAAGACGACCGCCGCGCGCGAAGACCAGATCACACGCCTGGTGGAGATGCGCCGGGCCTACGGTGCGCTGATCGACGCCGAGCGCGATGGCGCCGAGGACATGGAAGCCAAGCGCACCGTGTTGCGAGAAGCGTTCGATGCCTTCGTGAAAGCGCACGGTCGGATCACGGATAGCAACGGGCTGTCGGTGCTCAAGCGGGTAGAAGACCCGTTTTACCCGACCTTGGCGGCTCTGGAGCGCGCCGACGGAACGCCGGCTGCGATTCTATCCAAGACCACCACGCGCTCACGGCGCCAGTTGGAAAACCCCAGTGTGCGCGATGCGATGGTGCTGGCGCGCAATGAGTCCATCGACATGGACATGGGCCGGATCGCCGAGATCGCCAAGGTAACCCCTGAAGCTGCGGCCAAGGAGTTGCTCGGTGCCGGCGCGGTGTTTCGCACGCCGGCCGGAGTGTATGAGCCGACCGACTTGTACCTATCCGGCAATGTGCGGCGCAAGCTCCGGGAGGCGCAAGCCGCGGCCGAGTCCGGCGAGGACATGGAGCGCAACATTGCCGCTCTCAAGGAAGTTCTGCCAAAGGATATCCCGTACTTCAACATCGAGGCCAAGCTGGGCGCGACGTGGATTCGCCCGGATCAGTACAAAGAGTTCATTTCCAGCATGTTGGGCGTGGAGCCCTCCAACGATATGAAGGTCCGTTGGGCGTTCAATCGCTGGCGCGTGCACTTCAGTGACCGTAATCTGAATTCTCGGCCCGAGGCGACAACAATGTGGGGCTCGCCGAATATCAATTTCGACAAATTGCTGACCGCGGCCATGGGTAACGTGGCAGTCAAGGTGACCTATCGGGATGATGATGGCAATCAGCAGGTGGACGAGAAAGCCACCGCAGAGGCCAACGATAAGTCGGGCAAGATCCGCGAGCACTTCTCGACCTGGTTGTGGTCGGACCCGGCCCGGAGAATCGAGATGGAGCAGACCTTCAACGAGGTGATGAATGCGATCGCCTTGCCCAAGTTCGACGGGTCGTTTCTGAACTTCGATGGCATGGCGCTGCAACGCGGCGACAGCCCCTTCATGCTGCGCAAGCACCAAGTCGACGCAATCTGGCGCGGCTTGGCCAACGGGCGCAGTCTCAATGCACATGAAGTCGGAACCGGCAAGACCTACACCATGGGCGGGCTGGTGGTGGAGTCGCGACGGTACGGCCTTGCCAAAAAGCCACTAATTTTTGCGCACAACGCGAACAGCGCATCGGTGGCGCGCGAAATCGGCGAGATGTACCCCGGCGCAAAGTTGCTGTACATCGACAATCTGGCGCCGGCGAAGATCGCCACCACGCTGCGCCAGATCGCCAACGACGACTGGGACGCAATCGTCGTGCCGCACTCTCTGATTGACCGGTTTGCGCTCAAGCGAGAAACCCTTGAGGAGCTCCAGCGTGAGCAGATCAATGCCTTGGAGCAAGAGGCGGTCGAGGCGGCGAGAGAGGACGGCTTTGACCTGAACGTCGAGGACATGGACGACAGCAAGGCCATGGGCAAGGTGCGCAGCGTTACGGCCAAGCAACTGGTGCATGCTCGAAACGCCATCATCAAGAAAATCGACGAGATGGCTTTGCGCTCGTCGCGCGCGGATGCCATCTCCTTTGAGGACATGGGTATCGACATGATCGTTGTCGACGAAGCGCACGAGTTCAAGAAACCGCCGATTGTCACCCGCATGCAGATGAAGGGCTTGAACACCCAAGCCAGCGCGCAGTCAATCTCGCTTCAGTTCCTGACCGACTATGTGAAGAAGATCAACGGTGGGCGTGGCGTTCACACCTTCACCGGCACCCCGATCACGAACACCTTGAACGAAATCTACAACCAGATGCGCTTCATCATGGACGATCAGATGGCGCGCGACGGGGTGCGAGACTGGGATGCGTGGTTCAACACCTTCGCCGACGCGACCAGCGACGTTGAGTTGACCGCGACTGGAGAGTATGAACCAGTCACCCGGCTCGCTTCGTTCGTCAATGTGGCCGAATTGCGCCGGATGATCGGGCAATACATGGACATCGTCTTCGCCGACGACATGCCCGAGTTCAAGCCGCGCGAGACCGCCAGCGGCAAGACCCTGGACGCCAAGACACTGACTGACGATGAGCGGTCGCAACTGATCAACGGGCGCACCGAAAACCCGGTCGGGCGGCCCTACAAGAAAGTTATCACAGACGTTTCGGAGATGACGGAGGAGCAGGCGGAGATCCTCACCGTTTTGCAGCGGCAGGCGAACACATTTAAGGAGTCCGGCAAGAAGGATCGCCGCGAGATCATGCTCAACGGCCTGCCAGAATCGCCGGTGATCGTGGAGACAAACGCGGCCAACGCCGGCTTGGATGCCAGGCTGTACGACATCAGCGCGCCGGATATGCCGCAGTCGAAGGTCAACCGTGCCGCCGGGCGAATCTTCGAGCACTACAAGGAGCACTCGAAGTCCACGCAAGTCGTGTTCGTGGAGCGCGGTTTCTCCGACGTGTCGGTGAGCAGAAAGAAGGATCGGCTGACCGGAGCGGTCACGGTCACGAAGAAGGCGCGATTCAATCTGGTGCGCGACCTGGTGGCCAAGTTGGTGGCCGCAGGCATCCCTGAGCACCAGATTGCCATCGTGGATGGGTCGACCAGCAAGGACAAGCGCAAGGCCATCGCGGACGCGATGAACCGGTCTGAAATCCGCGTGGTGATCGGCAACACCAAGACGCTGGGCGTGGGCGTGAACATGCAGGATAACCTGCGTGCCATGCACCACCTAGATGCGCCCTGGACACCGGGCGAGCTTGAGCAGCGCAACGGTCGCGGCCACCGGCAGGGGAACAAGTGGAACACGGTGCTTGAGTACCGCTACCTGACCGAACGCATCGACGGGCGCCGCTGGCAGGTACTGGCGGTGAAGGATCGATTCATCAAGGCGTTCCTGCGCGCCGACGACAGCGTGCGCGTGATCGACGGCGACGCGGTCAGCATGGACGATGGCGGCGACATCGGGTCGACTTTGTCCGAGGCGGCCGGCGACCCTCGCCTGATGATTTCCAACAAGCTCGCGGCCGACGTGGGGAAGTTGGAGAACAAGAAGCGCATGCACTCGCAGGCCATTTTTGACGCCAAGAACCAAATTACCAGCCTTCAGAACGACATCGATCGGATAACGGCAAGAGTCGCATTCTCCGAAAAGGACGACGCCGACTTCCGAGCGAAGGTCAAGGGAGACCTGTCGGTGAAGATCGGCGGGGAAATCTACACCGACATCGCGTCGGCCAACGCCGCATTGGGCGCCGCTGCATTGGGCGTCAAAATTGGATCAACCTGGCAACCGCTGGCCGAGGTTTGGGGGTTCAAGATCCTTGGCAACAAGGTCTTCAACGGAGCAACCGTGTGGTTCCGCATCGACGGCCGTGGCACCTACGACATGGGCAATGGCAGCATCGAGAGCGCGCGCCAGACGCTTTACGGGCTGACTGGTCGGATCAAGTCTATGCACGATCAGGTCGCCGATGCCAAGGCCAGCATCCCGCGCATGGAGGAGGCTTCCAAGGCACCTTTCGCGCGGGAAGATGTTTTGATCAAGAAGATCAAGATGCTGGCTGATGTCAAGGCTGACATTCAGGCCAACCCGGTGCCGGCGCCCTCTTGGCTGCGCAACGGCGCGCCAACCAACACTGAGGTCTACATCGGCGGCCAGCCGGCGGTGGTCGAGGGCCACCGGTGGACGAGCGATGGCTACTTCGTCACGGTCACCCAAAGCGAAAGCACCAAGGACGTCGACTACAAGGAGGTCACGGACGCCAACGGGCTGCCAGTCTACGAGCCCCGCGAGTTTGCCCCGCCAAAGGTTGCCGCGCCGAATGTGGCTGTGCAGCAGGGACCCAAACCACCTAGAGCAGGGGGGGGCGCGGCCAAGTTCAGCCGAGGTGCTGGCGCCGGGATGGCGCCAGATGCTGTTCAATCGGCCGTTGACCGGCTCGTCAAGGGCTGGGCCAACGCTCCCGATGTCGTGGTCCTGGCGTCGATGGCCGATGCGCCAGCCGACGTCCAAGAGAACGATGCGCGGCAGCGCTCAGGCGGCGCGACCGGAGACCCAGAAGGGTTCTTCCATTCGGATGGCAAGGTCTACATCGTCGCCAGCGCACTGGACAACGAGGCGGACGTTGCGCGAATCCTGGCGCATGAAGCACTGGGTCACTACGGCCTGCGGGGCGCGTTTGGCATCAATGGCCTGGCCGACATCCTCGACCAGATCGTGCGCGCCCGGCCGACCGAGGTGGCTGCCAAGGCGAAAGAGTATGGGCTTGGCTCAAGCCCGGCCATGAAGATGGTGGCTGCCGAGGAGGTGCTGGCCGAGATGGCGCAGAACACGCCGAAGCTGGGGTTTGTCCGGCGTGCGCTCGCGGCGATCCGATCCTGGCTTCGCCAGCGCGGCTTCGACATGAAGGTGTCCGATGCGGAAATCATCCGCGACTTCATCCTGCCGGCTCGGGCATGGGTGCAGCGCGGTGGCAAGCCGGCCACCACCGCCGGCGGGCTGGCGGTGCCAAAAGGCGCGAACGGCAAGCTGTTCGAGCGGGGCGAGCAAGGGGCCGAAGATCTGCCGCGTCGCAGCAAGGCGCGCGTCGCCCGCGCAGTCGAACTGGGGTACATTACTCCGGCCAGGTGGCAGGAGTTGCGCGATGGAGTTCGACGAGGAAGCGTGGAGGGTGCGGGTCAGGAAGGCCAAGACCGGCGAGGAACTGATGGCGCTGCTGCAGGAAGTTCCGCTGTCCCCCAGCGATTCTTCCACGGAACCCGGGACAACATCCGGCCCGGGTTTGATCGTGAACACCCGAACAGGAAAGACCTGGGGTGGCTAGGCGACGGCGTCTACGTCACCGACGACCCTGATCTTGCTGAGGCTTATGCTGGTCTCAAGCGTGGGTCTGCGGAGCCGAATATCCTGCCGCTGGCGATTCGCATCCGCAATCCCAGAATCGTGGCGCTGGCTGACAAGCAGCGGCTCAGCAAGCTATCGCGGGAAGGCATCCACGACTGGACCGACGGCCTCAAGGCGGCTGGTCACGACAGCGTCATCCTGACCTATCCGAACGGCACGTCAGAGGTTGTTGTCTTCGACCCGGAGAACATCCGGTCGCACCACGCCGAGTTCAAGGAAGGACTGAGCGGCGGCGACCTGCTGTTCTCGCGCTCCAATGTGCAGGCCAAGGCTCGTGAGACCTTCGCCGACATGATGTCGTCTTCCAAGGCATTCAACACCTGGAACAAAACCGTCGGCACCCAGTATCAGAAGGCCCAGCAGAGCCCTACGTTCAAGGCCGTCTACGACCGGGTGCAGGACTACATCCAGGATGTGTCGGACTTCGGTGCGCGTGCCGCTGCGCAGGCGCCCACGCTGTTGCCGCGCCTGGACAAGATGCGCGACGTATTCAAGAAGCCCGTGTCGGCGGCTGATCAGAAGGCAATCTCCAAGGCGCTGTACCGAGGAACACTGGCCGGTGAGTCCGTCACCGATGGCAAGGTCTGGGCCGACCACGAGTTGCGCGACCACTTTGACATGACCGCCCCTCAGATCGCTCTGTACCGCGAGGCTCGATCCGCGATCGATCAGTCGATCAACGACCTGGGTCGCACCGAGATTGTGAAGTTGGTTGGCGATTCAGTCGATTCGTCGGTCGGCCAGCAGGCGCGCACTGCGGAGTCGATGGATGACGCTGCGCAAATGCTTCAGGATGGCCTGGACGAGAAGATCGACGAGGCCCGGCAGGTTGAGGGCGACGAAGCCGAGCGTCTGGTGGAGCGTCTGCTCTCGTTGCGTCGTGCCGTTCGCGCACAGACCAAGCGGATCGATGAACTGAAGAACGCCGGCTACATGCCGCTGATGCGCTTCGGCAAATACGCGGTCAATGTCGCCGACCCGGCCAACCCCGAGGAATCGCTTCACTTCGCCTTGTTCGATAGCGAGCGTCAGGCCAATGCGCATGCTCGCGAGCTGCGCGCCGATCCGAAGTTCAAGGATGCGCAGATCAATCAGGGGATCATTTCCGAGCGGGCATCACAACTCATGCAGGGCGTCGACCCGGCCACCCTCGAGATTTTCGCCGAGGCGATCGGCGCCAGCGAGTCCGAAGTCTTCCAGGAGTACCTGAAACTGGTGACCAGTCAGCGCTCGGCCATGAAGCGGATGATCGAGCGCAAGGGCACGCCTGGCTACTCCGAGGACATCAAGCGCTCTCTGGCCTCGTTCATCACCAGCAACGCGCGGGCGGCGTCAGGAAACATGCACCTGCGCGATTTACTGATGAGCACCAGCAAGATCCGAGAGGGCGACGTGAAGGACGAGGCGATCGGCCTGGTCAAACACATCCTCGATCCACAACCCGACCCGTCGGCCAAGATCCGATCCCTGATGTTCATGCAGTTCATCGGCGGATCGGTGGCCAGCGCCTTGGTCAATCTCACCCAGCCGGTGACGATGACTCTGCCCTACCTGTCCCAGTTCGCGGGACCGGTGAAGGCGACCGGGTTGCTTCGCAAGGCCTACACGTCGGCGCTGCGCGGGGTATCCGGCGACGAAGCCGATGCGCTCAAGCGGGCCGAGCGCGATGGCATCGTCTCGCCGCAGGAGATTCACTTCCTTTATGGTGAGGCGGAAAAGGCGTTCGGGTCGAACCCGCTCTTGCAGCGCGCCGGGTTCCTGTGGGGCGCACCGTTCGGCCTGGCCGAGCAGTTCAATCGGCGGGTCACGTTCCTGGCGGCCTACCGACTGGCTGTCGAGCGCAAGGAACTCGATAAGTTCGCGTTCGCTGAGCGCGCAGTGGTCGAGACCCAAGGGGTCTACAACCGTGGCAATGTCTCGAATTGGGCGCGCAACCCGGTGGGCGGTGCGCTGCTGACGTTCAAGCAGTTCACCGTGTCATACCTTGAACTCTTGAAGCGCCTCCCCAACCGCGAGCGCGCAATCGCCCTGGCGGTGCTGGCGCTGGCCTCTGGCGTCGAGGGCCTACCTGGCGCAGACGATCTGGACGATATCCTCGACACGATCGCTCAGTCGCTTGGATACAACTGGTCCTCGAAGGCCGCCAAGCGTGACTTCATCACAACGCACCTGGGCCGGGAGATGGCGCAGTTCACAACGCGGGGTGTTTCCGCCTTCCTGCCGATCGACATCTCTGCACGGATGGGGGTTGGAAACCTGCTGCCTGGAACGGGCCTTCTGATGCCCACCAAGGTGGACAAGGGTCGAGAGGTAGCCGAAGTCTTCGGGGCGCCCGGCGGCGCGGTGAAAATGGTCGGTGACGCGGCTGCCAAGATGGCCGGGGGAGAGCCATTCGGCGCCGCCACGGCAGTCATGCCGGTCGCCTTGCAAAACATCCTCAACCCGCAGCGTGGGGCACTGGCGATGCTGGCCAGTGGCCAGTACAAGGACGAACGGGGCCGGCGCGTGGTGGACGTGGACGCATTCGACGCGCTGATGAAGGCGACCGGGTTCAACCCTACTGCGGTGGCCGAACCACAGATGAGGGCGCGGATCACCAAGCAACTGATCGACCTGGCCCGCCTGACCGAGTCCGAAATTGCGCAAACTATGGCGGAATCGCGGGTGGAGTCAGATCCCGCCAAGGCCCGGTCGGCGCGGGAACGTCTGATCGAGTGGAATCAGAAGAACCCGGACATGCCGATCAAGATCGCGGACACGCAAGTTCGCTCGCGGGCGCGACAGATGCAACTGTCGAAAGCTGACCGACTTGCGGCGACCGCCCCCCGAGAGTTACGTGGTGCTGCTCGGCGCCGGCTGGAAGTGGTCGAAGAATGACTGTGGCGTGGTTGTGACGTGGCTAGGCGGTTTGTGGCGGCTTGTGGCTGGTTCTTGGCGGTTTATGGCACAAATGTTAGTGGTCGCTACCGCTAAGACTGTTTACTGGCGCCTCCGGCACGAATCGAACGTGCGACCCTCCCCTTAGGAGGGGGATGCTCTATCCACTGAGCTACGGAGGCCTGACCACCGATATTGTACCGGTGCCCTCGAACCCGGCCTATTGGCTTGAACGATGGCCTGGGCATCCGCGGCAAGTGCACGATGGCGGGTCTCCCATCCAGCCGCGGGGACCATGGCGATGATCTTCGGTTCTCCGGAATCGCTGGCAGCGGATTGCCGGCGCAGGGCCGCGAGGGGTTCTCCGAGCAGCGCGTCACGTTTGAATCCGAACATTCTTTCGAGCTCGCGATTGACTGCAACGATGGCGCCTGCAGCGTCGCTCTGCTGACCGTCAACGCCGCTCATGGCTTGCCCCTCCCGTGGTTCTTCGGTAATCGACGATTGCGAAGCGCGTGCCATTGGCGGCAATGCGCGCTTCTCTGGAGACCGCGTGCCATTGATCGGGCGTGAGCGTGGGGAAGTAGGCGTCGCCCGGGACGCTCAGATCGATTTCGGTGAGCAGCACTCGGCTCGCGATCGGCAATGCCTGTCGATAGATCTGCTCGCCGCCTGCGATGAATACTTCGGCGTGACCCTGGGCCCGAGCAAGCGCGATGGCTTCCTCGAGCGAACCCGCGCGATGACAACCTTCGGCCCGCCAGGCAGCATTTCGGCTGACCACGTAAGTGGTGCGACCGGGCAATGGACGGCCGATGGAATCGAAGGTTCGTCGTCCCATGATCAGGGCGTGGCCGAGTGTGGTCGCCTTGAAGTGCTTGAGGTCTTCGGGCAGCCGCCAGGGCATCTGGTTGTCGCGCCCGATCACATTGCCGTGAGCGCGCGCGCCGATCAGGGTGAGCGCGGGGTTGGCAGTGGATTGCGATGCCATGGTCGGCCCGATGCTGCAGTGAAGCCTGGTTGCCTGTGCCTGCACTCAGATGGCCACTGGCGCCTTGATGTGCGGATGGGCCTGGTAGCCGGATATGGAGAAATCGTCGAAGCGGTAGTCGAACAGCGTGGGTGCACGGCGCACGATTTCCAGCCGAGGCAGAGGATACGGCGTACGCGTGAGCTGTTCGCGCGCCTGCTCGAGGTGATTCAGGTAGAGGTGGCAATCGCCGCCGCTCCAGATGAAATCGCCCACCTCCAGATCACACTGCTGCGCGACCATGTGGGTGAGCAGGGCGTACGAGGCGATGTTGAAAGGCACACCCAGGAAGATATCGGCGCTGCGCTGGTACATCTGGCAGGACAGCCGGCCCTGCGCCACATAGAACTGGTAGAGGGCGTGACAGGGTGCGAGCGCCATCTGGGGCAGGTCGGCCACGTTCCAGGCGGAGACGATCAGGCGTCGAGAGTCTGGGTCGCGTCTGATGCGTTCGAGCACCTCGGTGACCTGATCGATCTCGCGGCCGTCGGCCGTCGGCCAATGCCGCCATTGGTAGCCGTAAACCGGGCCGAGCTCGCCCGTGTCGTCGGCCCATTCATTCCAGATCCCGACGCCGTTTTCGCGCAGGTAGCGGACGTTGGTGTCGCCCGACAGAAACCACAGCAGCTCATGGACGATCGAGGGCAGATGCAGCTTCTTGGTGGTGACCAGCGGAAAACCCTGAGCCAGGTCGAATCGCATCTGCCAGCCGAACACCGAGCGGGTGCCGGTGCCGGTACGGTCTTCCTTGTGCACACCGCGTTCGAGCACATGGCGCATCAGGTCGAGGTATTGATTCATCTCGTGCGCGCCTCAGGCGTTGGGTGCAGGGGAGCCGATACCGCTGAAACAGGCTGCCACCATCTGCTCGACGATGCGGGCGTCGGGGATCGAGCCGCCGAGGCGCAGGAAGTCGAGGGTGGGGTCGCAAGACCTTGCGTAAAACGTGTAGAGAATGAACGCGTCGTCGAGATCGGCACGCAGGGATGAATCGCGTTTGGCCGCCTGGATCAGTTCGCCAACGTCTTCCGACAGTTGCACCAGCTCGTCGACGTAGAGGCGATTGGCCAGCAGGCTGTCGCGCAGCGCCTGGCTGGTCGAGGGCAGGTGAGGCACGCCGCCGGCGAGACGCTCGTTAAGGGTCCACCGAAGCAGGGCTTCCAGGCGCTCGCGCGCCGTCTGTGCAGCGGGCAGCGCGGCGAGTACCTCACGGGTTCGTTTGAGCAGGCGAACCATGACGGCTGCCACCAGCGCGTCCTTGGACTCGAAATGTTTGTAAAGACTGCCTTTGGCGATGCCCACTTCGGCGGCGATGTCGTCCATGGCCATTGGCTCGTAGCCTTTGATGGCGAGCAGGCGGTTGGTGGCGTCGAGGATGGCTTCTTCGCGGACCACGAACTGGGTCTCGCGGAAAGATTTTCGCGCCGGCGAACGTTGGGCGAGAACAGAGGACAAATGGTTTCCCAAGGTTTCACCAAATAAACATTATGCCCGGCGGCGCAGCGCGTGCTGGCGCGCCCGTGGTCGCGCAAGGGCCTCTCTGGCGGGCCGATCCGCGCGCCGGCGTCGCTCAGGACGACGGGCCGGGGGGTTTGACCAGGTTGTGCGCCGGCGGCGAGCTTTGCCCCGGCGCCGACTGCGGCATCGTGGGAATGGGGGCGGGAGTGGGTAGTCCGGAGATGTCGGCCCCTGTGGGGCCTGGTCCAGCGCCGAATCCGGGGTTCCCCGGTGTGGGCATCGCGCCGCCAGGCGGCTGGTTGGCCGAGGGGCTCGGCTGCGGCAGCATCTGGAGGGCACCCGGCTGGGGCGATCCCAACGGCGCCTGCAGAGCGGGATCGGTTGAACCGCGCG
>JAYVOV010000012.1:0-2919 GCA_043757735.1 Burkholderiaceae bacterium | reverse complement strand
GTGAAGCTGGCCGACAACGCACTCTCGAGTTCCGGCACCCTAAACACACTGGCGCGGGCACCGGTGACTGCCACCCTGACACCCTGGGCGGACTGGCTCACCATGACGCCGACCAGCGCGAAGCGCGACGCCGGCTGCTTGTACTTCACATAAGCCGCACGCTGGGGAATGGGAAAGCTCACCGAGGTGATGAGCTCGCCCGGCTCAAGCGCGGTCTCGTACAGGCTCTTGAAGAAGTCGTCGCCAGCGATTTCACGCTGGTTGGTGCGGACCGTGGCGCCCAGCCCCAACACCGCAGCCGGGTAGCACGCGGCCGGGTCAGCATTGGCGAGCGAGCCGCCGATGGTGCCGGCATTGCGCACCATCTGGTCACCGATGCCGCCTGCCAGTTCGGCGAGGGCCGGAATGGCCCGCCGGACGTCGGCATTGGCCGCCACCTCGAAGTGACGCGTAGTGGCGCCGATGGTGACGTGGGTGGCCGACACGCTGATGCCGCGAAGCGAATCGATCGCGCCCAGGTCGACGAGGCGTTCGGCGCTGGACAGCCGCAGCTTCATTGCCTGGACCAGGCTTTGACCACCGGCCAGATAACGCGCATCGGCACCTTTGGTGGCAGCCACCGCCGCATCCACAGAAGCGGGACGTTGATAGTCGAATTCGTACATGAAATGGTTTCCTTGCGAAGTATCAGGCGCGGCCCTGGGCGAGACGCCAGACTCGCTCGGGGGTGGCGGGCATCGGCACGTCCTTGACGCCGAGTGCATCGGTCAGGGCGTTGATGAAAGCGGGCGGCGAGCCAATGGCACCGGCCTCGCCGCAACCTTTGACGCCCAGCGGATTATGCGTGCACGGCGTGCCGTGCGTACCCACCTTGAAGTTGGGCAGGTCGTCGGCGCGCGGCATGGTGTAGTCCATGTACGAGCCGTTCAGCAGCTGCCCGGATTCGTTGTCGTAGACCGCCCCTTCCAGCAGGGCCTGGCCGATACCCTGTGCCAGACCGCCGTGCACCTGGCCTTCGACGATCATCGGGTTGACGATATTGCCGAAATCGTCGACTGCCACGAACTGCTCGATGGTGGTCTTGCCGGTTTCAGGATCGACTTCCACTTCGCAGATATACGAGCCGGCCGGGTAGGTGAAATTGGTCGGATCGTAGAACGCGTTTTCGTTGAGACCGGGTTCGAGCTTGTCGAGCGGATAGTTGTGCGGCACGTAGGCGGTCAGGGAAACCTGCGCGAACGGGACCTTGCGATCGGTGCCAGCCACTCTGAACTCGCCGTTCTCGAATTCGATGTCTGTGTCAGAAGCTTCCAGCAGGTGCGCCGCGATCTTCTTGCCCTTGGCAATGACCTTGTCGACCGCCTTCACGATGGCGGTGCCGCCCACCGACAGCGAACGGCTGCCGTAGGTGCCCATGCCGAACGGGACGCGGCCGGTATCGCCGTGCACGATCTCGACGTTCTCGACCGGAATGCCCAGCTTGCCCGCGACAACCTGTGCAAAGGTGGTTTCATGGCCCTGGCCATGGCTGTGCGAGCCGGTGAACACCGTGACAGTGCCAGTGGGGTGCACCCGGACTTCGCCCGCCTCGAACAGGCCGGCCCGGGCCCCGAGAGCGCCGGCAATATTCGACGGCGCCAGGCCGCAGGCCTCGATGTAGCAGGAGTAACCCAGTCCGCGCAGCTTGCCGCGCCTGGCGGAGTCGGCCTTGCGGGCGGCATACCCGGCGACGTCGGCGATCTCGATGGCCTGGCGCAAAGTGGCGTCGTAGTCACCGATGTCGTAGGTGAGGCCGACCGGCGAAGCATAGGGAAAGCTGGTGATGAAGTTGCGCCGGCGGATTTCGGCCGGGTCGAGTTTCATCTCGCGCGCAGCTTGTTCGACCAGGCGTTCGACCACATAGGTGGCTTCCGGGCGTCCGGCACCGCGGTAGGCATCGACTGGCGCAGTGTTGGTGAATACCGATTTCACTTCGCAGTAAATGGCGGGTGTGCGGTATTGCCCGGACAGCAGGGTCGCGTAGAGAATGGTCGGCACCGCCGAGGCGAAGGTGGACAGATAGGCGCCCATGTTCGCGGTGGTCTTGACCCGCATTCCCAGGAACTGAGCATCTTTGTCCATCGCCAGTTCGGCAACGGTGACGTGATCGCGGCCATGCGCGTCGGTGAGGAAAGATTCGCTGCGTTCGGCGGTCCATTTGATGGGGCGCCCGACCCGTTTGCTCGCCCAGACCAGCGCAGTCTCTTCGGCGTACAGGAAGATCTTCGACCCGAATCCGCCGCCCACGTCGGGCGCGATCACCCGAACCTTTGATTCAGGCAGGCCCAGCACGAAGGCACACATCAGCAGCCGCTCGACGTGCGGATTCTGGTTGGCCACATAGAGTGTGTAGGACTCGTCGTGACGGGTGTAGACCGCGTTCGCCGCCCGCGGTTCCATCGCGTTCGGAATCAGTCGATTATTCACGATGTCCATGCGCGTGACGTGCGTGGCGCGGGCGAACGCCGCGTCCACCGCGGCAGCGTCGCCATGGCCCCAGTCGTAGCAGACATTGGCGGGAACGTCGTCGTGGACCAGCGAGGCGGATTTGTCGGCACTGGCCAGATCGACCACAGCGGGAAGCACGTCGTAGTCGACTTCGACGAGTTCAGAGGCGTCACGCGCTTGCAGGTAGGTCTCGGCGACGATCAGCACCACCGCATCACCAACGAAGCGCGCTTTGCCCTGAGCCAGCACCGGGTGGGCGGGCTCTTTCATCGGCGAGCCGTCTTTGCTGTGAATCAGCCAGCCGCAGGGCAGACCGCCCACTTTGGCTTCGGCCAGGTCGGGGCCAGTAAAAACCGCCAGCACACCTGGCGCAGCCAGCGCCGCGGCCGTGCCGATGCTTTTGATGCGGGCGTGCGCATGGGGCGAACGCAG
>JAYVOV010000011.1:0-2921 GCA_043757735.1 Burkholderiaceae bacterium | reverse complement strand
TCTGCTGCATCTGGGCGATTGCGTCATCGGCGCTCAGTCGCCTGCCCGCGTGCTGCAGCGCCTGCAGACTCTGAATGACAGTCGGCTCGATTGTCAGGCTGTGCTGGGTCACACCAGGGAGATCGTAGGGGGTTGCCGCCCGCTCGCTGACGCCACGGAAGTCGAAAGCGCGGGCCAGCGCAATGTCGGCCAGCACCCGCTGGTCCTGCGGCGTGAGCCCTGCCAGGTGATCCGAACGCAACAGCCGGCGCCAGCGTACCGTGCGGCCCTGCTGCCCCTGGTAGCCGCCCAGGTCGCGGAAGTTGGTGGCACCGGTGAGATTGAGCGAACGGCTGGGTGTCGACATGTGAGGCATTCATTGTGATCGCAAGATTGGGTCGATCATACCGAAGCGGTTTTGCGGAATCGTTACCGGAGGGCAGCGAGCCTTTACCATGGGCATGACGGGCCACGACCCTTGCTGTCGTTGCGATCTGGCGCCTCCTCGAAACAAACGCGATGCACATCACCGATCCGTATTTTCGCGGCTGCCGCAGCCAGCCAAATCGGCTCGCACTGAGTGGCGATGGTGGCGATTTCACCTACCCGTGAAACGGCCCAGCTGACCAATCGCATTGCACGCCGGCTGCGGGATGCCGGCTTCGGCCCCGGCGATCGGTTCGCCGTGCTGAGCCCCAATACCGGCCGCGCATTCATCGCTATGCCGGGTGGCATGCACGCCGGGGTTGCCTGGTGCAACCTGAACATGAAGGCCGCGCTGCCCGACATCCTGCACATTCTTGGGGCGGGCTGCCTGACTTATCGTTCGGCTTCCGAGTTATCGTTCGGCTCCCGAGGAGAGTCTGGTGACCCCGTCCAGCGTTCAAATGATCGGCGCGGTCCTATTTGCCGTCGCCATCGTGCACACATTTTCGACCAAGTACTTCGAGCGCCTCGCTCACAGTCGTCCGGCCCACGCGGGCCTGTGGCACCTGCTGGGCGAAGTCGAGGTGGTGTTCGGCTTGTGGGCGACGGTACTTGTCGCCACGATGTTCGTCATGGACGGCGCGGCGCCCGCCAGGCAGTACATGGATTCGCGCAATTTCACCGAACCTTTGTTCGTCTTCGCGATCATGGTGATCGCTGCGACTCGACCAATCATGCAGACCGCAATAGCCGCCGTGCGGCTGCTGGCGCGGGCAGTGCCGCTGCAAGGCAGTTTGAGCGTTTATATCGTGGTGCTCGGAGGGGTGCCATTGCTGGGTTCGTTCATTACCGAACCAGCCGCAATGACCATGGCGGCGCTGCTCTTTGCGGTGCAGTTTTTTTCGCGCGGGATCTCCACCCGCCTGAAATACGCAACCTTGGGCGCCTTGTTCGTGAATGTTTCGATCGGCGGCAGCCTGACCCCGTTCGCGGCGCCGCCAGTGCTGATGGTCGCGGGCGAGTGGGGATGGGACCTCGCTTTCATGCTGAGCAATTTCGGCTGGAAGGCCGCGATCGCCGTCATGTTCAACGCAGTCGCCGTCGCGCTGGTCTTTCGGGATGAATTGTCCCGGCTGGCGCCCCTGCCGGCCGATGCCGACGTCGCCCGGGTGCCGCGCGGACTGGTCTTCGTTCATCTGGCTTTTCTGGTCGGCGTGATCGTGTTCGCGCACGATCCGGCGATCTTCATGGGCCTGTTTCTGCTGTTTCTGGGGATCGGGCATGCCTATGAGCGTCACCAGGACCGCTGGATTCTGCGCGAGGCGCTGCTGGTGGCGTTTTTTCTTGCCGGGCTGGTGGTGCTGGGCGGCCAGCAGCAGTGGTGGTTGAAGCCTCTGCTGCTGAGCATGAGCAACGACCAAGTGTTTGTCGGCGCGATCATCCTAACGGCGTTCACTGACAACGCGGCACTCACCTATCTGGGCTCGCTGGTCGAGGGTTTGTCCGACGGTTTCAAGTACGCGCTGGTCGCCGGCGCTTTGACCGGCGGCGGGCTGACCATCATCGCCAACGCGCCCAATCCGGCCGGGTTCGCAATCCTGCGTAGCCACTTCACCGATGAAGCCGTGCACCCCCTGGGACTGCTGCTCGCGGCTTTGCCGCCGACCATCGTGGCGGCGCTGGCGTTTCGGTTTTTTTGACCTGCGGCATCAGAGGCGCGAGGCGGAAGCCACCAGTGGAAAGTCGATCATGCCCATGGGGACTGCGGTGACCGGGGTCTGGCGCCCGCCGGTCAGTGTCTTGACTTCGCGGCCCAGGAAATAGCTCAGTCCCTGGTGGGTGACGACGCCATCATTGCGGAAATCGGCCGCGCCCTTGAGGCCGGCGATCAGGGCCTTCGTGAAGGCGCCATTGCCCCAGCTCTTGTTCTCGATCGACTCCTGGCGACCGGTGCTGGCTGAAAATACGATCACGCCGTTCTCGGCAGAGGCCAGGGTATTGGCCAGACGTCCGACTTCATTGTTGACCGCAACACCGCTGCCCAGCACGTTGCCGGAGTGACAGGTGTCGACGAACAGCATCGCTTTGCCGCGCAGCCCCGACAGCGCCTTGCGCAGTTCGTTCTCGCCGATCGATGTCTTGGCCAGTCGTCGGACATCGGCGTCATGCGGCAGGAAGAAATAACGCCCGCTCGCGTCGTTTACGCCATGCCCGGCGATGAACAGCATTCCGGTATCGTCAGCGCCGGTCGACTGACGCAGCCATTCGATCGCTTCGAGGACCGCAGCGCGGGTGGCTGTCTGGTTGGTGAGAAGACGCTTTTCCACGCTCGCGTAGAGCTTGCCGACCTGGCCATCCATCAGGCCGGAAAAATCGGTCGCATCTTTCGCGGCGAGGTCGAGTGAGTATTCTTTGCGGGCGTATTCCGAAACGCCGATGGCGACCATGAACAGGCGCGACTTGATAAACGGCGTGGCCGGTGCGGCTTTGGCGAGCGATGGCGGCGGCTCGGTTTT
>JAYVOV010000010.1:0-2923 GCA_043757735.1 Burkholderiaceae bacterium | reverse complement strand
CACCGAGCCTGCCGACCCCATCGGCGCCGGCGAGTTCAAGAGCTCGGCGCTGCTCAGCACCGTCTCCGCCGCCGAGATCTCGCAGGGCCTGGCCGGCGTCAGCTCACGCGTGCCAACAATCGTGCCGGTGTATGGCGTCACCTCTTACCGCGTCGAATACATGACCACCGACGCACAAGGTCAACCCATTCGTGCCTCGGGCCTGGTGAGCGTGCCAGTCAAAGCAGCCGGCGCGAAAAGCCCGGTGATGGGCTACCAGCACGCCACCACTTACCGCGACGCCGATGCACCCAGCAACCACGCGGTTGCCGACGAGATCGCGGTGGTGATGGCTTCGCTCGGATTCATCGTGGTGGCGCCAGACTACGTCGGCTACGGCGCGTCCAAGGGCAGCCCGCACCCCTATCTGCTGTCGGCGCCGTCCGCAGCATCCGTCGTCGACTTTCTCACCGCCGCCAAGACCTGGCGGCGCAAGAACAATGTGCTCGACAACGGTCAGCTGTTCCTGACCGGGTACTCCGAAGGCGGCTACGTCACCATGGCGGCTCACCGCGCGCTGCAGGAAAGCGGCTCCGCCCACCTGCAGCAGCTGCGTCTGGTGGTGCCGGGCGCCGGGCCTTACGACGTGCAGACCACACTCGATGGCCTGCTGCGCGTGGTTCGCGACGAGCAGCGGGTGCTGGGCGCACTGCTCGACCCCGGTCTGTTGCGCTTCCTGGGCTCGCGCGTGCGCGCGCAGCTTCGCGATCTGCTGCTCAAGCAACTGCTGCCCAACGATGCCGACGTGGTGTTCGACACGCGCTTCATCGACAATTTTCTGAGCGACGACACTCGCGCCATCGCGCAGCTCAGCAGCGTTCACAACTGGCAGCCGGCACTGCCGGTGCGGCTCTTCCACGGCCAGGACGACAAGACGGTGCCCTATGCCAGTTCAGTCAGCACCCTGCGGGCCATGCAGGCACGCGGCGCCGGCGATCTGATCAGCCTCACCGACTGCACGGCCGCGCCGTCCAGCCATACCAGCTGTGTGCCGAGTTTCCTGAGCTACATGCTCGCTCAGCTTGCCCGGGTGGTGCAGGACTTGTAGAAGGTAGTCTGAGGAGGCCGGACCGTTGGGCAGAGTTGCTACATCTCGCTGAGAACCCGGTCCGCGGTGGCGAGCATCAGACACAGAGTCGTTGGCCTTGAGGGTGATTCGACGAAACCGCGCGAACGGTAAAAGCGCCGCGCCTGCTCGGAGATGGCATGAACGAGAAGTGCCGTGACACCGGCGATCTCCGCAGTCTGGATGGCTCGTCTGACCGCGTTGCCCACCAGCGCGGTGCCGATGCCGAGTTGATGATGAATTTTGTGGATGGCCAGACGACCGAGAATCAGCGCGCGGATCCGCCTCGGCGTCGGCGCGGGTTTCAGGATTTTCCAGCGAGACGTAGGGCTTGCCGCCAAACGTCGCCCTGGCGAGAGTGGTCAAATTGTCAATTGAATTGCCAATTTGCAAGAAACCTCTCACCACGATCACCGTCGCGCCGCAGGGTACGCTCTGGCTGCCGCATGCACCGTGCGCGCGGCGCTGACAGGAGAGTGACATGGGTGTGCTGGAAGGCGTACGAATCGTCGAAATCTCGGGCATTGGTCCGGGTCCGTTCTGCGGCATGCTGCTGGCGGACATGGGCGCGGAGGTCATCGCGGTCGAGCGCGCCGAGAGCGTCGAGCGCGCCGAGAGCGCCGTGCGCCCGCCGCGCGCCCGCGATGCGCAGATCGTCAACCGTCGCAAGCCCTCGCTGGTCTACGGCCGCATGACGGGCTGGGGCCAGACCGGGCCGCTGTCGCAGGCGGCCGGTCACGACAGCAACTACACCGGGCTGTCAGGCGCGCTCTGGTACTCCAGCCCGCCAGGCCAGCCGCAGTTCGCCACGCCGACTATCGTCGGCGACGTCGGTGGTGGCGCGATGTACCTGGCCTTGGGGCTGCTCGCCGGCATTTTGCGCGCGCGCGCCGACGGTCGCGGACAGGTGGTCGACGCGGCCATCATCGATGGCGCCGCGAACATGATGAACCTGCTGTTGGGTGCCATCGCCGCCGGCGGCGTGTCCTTCGCGCGCGGCATCAGCCTGCTCGATGGCGGGCACTGGGCCAACTCGTACCAGTGTTCGGACGGCGGCTGGATCAACATCGAATCACTCGAACCACAGTTCTACGCCGAGCTGCTGCAGCGCCTGGGCCTGCAGCACGATCCGCGCTTCAAGTCGCAGATGGACGTGAGCCAGTGGCCCGCCCAGTGCGAGGCCTTCACCGCGCTGTTCGCCGCGCGCACGCGCGCCCAGTGGTGCGCATTGCTCGAAGGCACGGATGTCTGCTTCGCGCCGGTGCTCGACCCGGGCGAAGCGGCCGCGCATCCGCACATGGCCGCGCGCGGCGTCTACACCCACGTGAACGGCGTGCTGCAGGCCGCGCCCGCACCGCGCTTTTCAGCAACACCCTCACGCGCACCCGAGCCGGTGCCGGCTCGCGGCGCACACACCCGTGCTGTGCTGGAACAGGCCGGGTTCAGCGCTGCCGACATCGAACGGCTGACGGCAGGCGGCGTGTTCGGCGCCAAAGCGAGCGTGCCGCGTTGACGCGATCGCCGATCCACTTTCGCGCCCAGGCCCTGGGCTACACCTTCCCTGGGTCGGACACGCCCCTGCTGCACGATCTGTCGTTTTCGATCGGCCCGGGCTTGAGCCTGATCCTCGGTGGCGACGGTCGCGGCAAGACCACCTTGCTGCGCCTGCTGGCGGGCGAACTGGCCCCCAGCCGCGGGCAGCTCTTTCGCCAGGTCAGATCGCAGTGGCGCCCGCGCAAAGACGATGCTGCGCCGGACGCGACCGCCGTGTCGGTGTGGCTGGCCGCACAGCGTGCCGCCTTCGCCGGCTGGGATCGC
>JAYVOV010000009.1:0-10857 GCA_043757735.1 Burkholderiaceae bacterium | reverse complement strand
AAGCCATGCCGACGAAGATGCTGTGCAGGGGCATCATCAAGGCGCAGAAGATCATCAGGTTTTTGTTGCTGGTGTCGAAAGCAGCCA
Source organism: Burkholderiaceae bacterium (assembly GCA_043757735.1). GTDB lineage: Bacteria > Pseudomonadota > Gammaproteobacteria > Burkholderiales > Burkholderiaceae_E > Quisquiliibacterium. The sequence goes on along the minus strand of JAYVOV010000009.1, from coordinate 10,770 downwards.
GCACCACCAGCAGCAGGAATACCGAGGCGATGGAGATGCTCACCGCAGCCAGACGCATGCGGCCGCCCGGTCTTTTTTTCTGCCAGCGATCCGCGAGGATGCCACCCAGGATCGGGCCGCCAAGACCGATGATGGTCACTACGCCCATAATCAGGCCGGCCTTGTCTTCCTTGATGTCATAGGCCCGCATCAGCAGCGACGGGAACCAGGTGCCTACGGAGATCTGCAGGATGGCGTACATGCCCAGCCCGACGTACAGCCAGCGCAAGGTGGGTATTTTCCACAGCTGCTTCAAATTGCTGAGCAGGGAGTCGTGGACGAAGTCCGACCCGTCCGCCTTTTTCAGGCGGTAGTCCTGCATGAAAAATGCCAGGATGCCCAGGATGACTCCGGGAATGGCGAAGACATAAAAAGGTGTGCGCCAGCCGCCGAAATTCGCCGAGAGATAGCCACCTCCCATGACACCGACAATGACGCCCACGGTGATGAACATATTGAAGATGCCGAGCTTCTGGCTTCTTTTTTCTTCCGGATAGGAGGCCGAGACAAGCGCCGTGCCGCCAGGCGCGAAGCCCGCTTCGCCCGCGCCAACGCCGAGGCGGGCAAACAGCAAGGAGGCCAGTCCGCCGACGAATCCTGTAGCCAGCGTAAAGATGCTCCAGACAATCGCCATCAGGCCGATCGTTTTCTTCCTGCTCCAGACATCGACCATATGGGCAGCCGGCAGGGTGCAAAGTATGATGCCGACGAAAAATGCAGAGCTGACAAGACCGACCTGCACGTCAGTCAGGCCCAGGTCCATCTTCATCGGTTGCAGGACCACCGACATGACCTGCCAATCCGCATACCTCACTGCATAAAGCAGGGAACAAACAGTCAATACGTAGGTTGCCCTGGGGCCGCCTATCTTGAACTGATCCGATTCTTGTATCTTCATTAGTTGTGCCCAGTAGTGTCCGGTTAAAGATCGAACAAGATCAATTGGTTAGCGGCGATGGGTGAATTGGGCTGTGATCGATCGGTCTGCAAGGCGCATCACTGCTGTCCGGTTAAATGAAAGGTTGAATCTCTGAGAGCCATGTCTTATGCGGATTTCCGAGCGATGAAGGGTGGTGTCGATTTGAACGGCGATTGCCAATTCTGGCAGTCTCACGGGCTTTCGCTCGGAGACTGCCATGAACACCGGCAAGACACTGTTCGCTCAGCTCATGGATTTTCTGCCATGGACGACCTTTGCTCGGTACGTCAATCATTACGGTGGAGACAAGGGTGTTCGCACGCTGACGTGTGCCGAGCAGTTTCGGGTTATGGCCTTCGCCCAATTGACCTACCGCGAGAGCCTGCGCGACATCGAGGTGTGTCTGTCGGCCCAAGACGCCAAGCTCTACCACATGGGTTTTCGCGAGCCGATCCGGCGTTCGACGCTGGCCGATGCCAACGAGATGCGCGACTGGCGCATCCACGCCGACTTCGCTCAGCGCCTGATCAGTCAGGCCAGAGCACTCTATGCCAGCGAGGACCTGGGGCTGGACTTGTCGAACACCGTCTATGCATTGGACTCCACGACCATCGATCTGTGTTTGTCGGTCTTTCCCTGGGCACATTTCCGTTCGACCAAGGCGGCGGTGAAGATGCACACGCTGCTCGACCTGAAGGGCAGTATTCCCGGCTTCATCCACGTCTCCGATGGGAAGCTTCACGACGTCCATGCACTCGATCTGCTGGTGCCGGAGCCCGGTGCCATCTATGTCATGGATCGCGGCTACGTCGATTTCGGACGGCTCCACATTCTGCACTTGGCAGGGGCTTTCTTCGTCACGCGAACCAAGTCGAACATGGATTTCCATCGCGTCTATTCGGCGCCGACCGATCGCTCGACTGGCATCATTTGCGATCAGACGATTGCACTCGACGGCTTCTACACGAAGCAGGACTACCCCTCGCATCTGCGCCGTGTTCGATTCAAAGACCCCGGGACCGGCAAGACGCTCGTCTTCCTCACCAACCAGATGACTTTGCCAGCGGCTACCATCTGCGCGCTCTACAAGAACCGCTGGCAGGTGGAATTGTTCTTCAAGTGGATCAAGCAGCATCTTCGGATCAAGCGTTTCTTCGGTACATCAGAGAATGCGGTCAAGACACAAATCTGGATCGCGGTGTCGGTCTATGTGCTCGTCGCCATCGTCAAAAAGAAGCTCGGCCTCGACGCCTCGCTCTACACTTTGCTACAGATTTTGTCGGTCACCCTTTTCGAGAAAATGCCCTTGCAGCAAGCCTTTCCAACTGCCGAGTACATCCCACCAGAGGGTTGGCCGCGCAACCAACTGAATCTATTCACGATTTAACCGGACAGCAGTGAAGGCGCATGAAAGCTCGGTTTTCTCGAAAGCCGAGACCGACAATATCTGTAGGCAGGCCGTTGGGACCGAGTACACGCGCCGCGCATCCATGCCCCTATTGGTGTGGGTGACGAAGAACGCACCGGCCTGATGCATCGCGTACAAGCGCTTGAAGTCCACGTAACCTCGGTCCATCACGTAGAAGGCACCGGCTTCCACGGGCAGGATGTCCAGCACATTGACGTCGTTCAGTTTGTTTCGCTTGCGATCAGGAATGGTGTGGCCACACGGCGCCATCTATGGCGAGGCGGCGAATTCCTTTTCCTGCAATGCACGCCATTGCACCTTGCCGGTGGCGCTCTTGGGCAGGCTGTCGAGGAACTCGACCACGTGCGGCACCTTGTAGGTGGCCATTTGCCCTCGTGCCCAAGCGATGAGCGCGTCTTCGTCCAGCGCATGGCCTGGCCGCCGCACCACAAAGGCCTTCACGCTCTCGCCGCGGTGCGGGTCGCGAAAACCTATCACGCACGCCTCGAGCACCGCGGGGTGCGCGTACAGGAAGGCTTCGACCTCGGCTGGCCAGATCTTGTAGCCGGAGGCATTGATCATCCGCTTGAGGCGGTCGACCATGAAGAAATAGCCTTCGTCATCGACATAGCCCAGATCGCCGGTGCGGAAGTAGCGTCGCCCATCGACCTGTACGAAGGCCAGCGCAGTCGCCTGCGGGTTGCCGTGGTAGCCGAGGAACACCTGCGGCCCATCGACCAAAATTTCCCCCACGCTGCCGACGGACAACTCCGCCATCGTCGCCGGATCGACCACGATCGCCTCCGTGTCGAAGATAGGAATGCCCAGGCACTGCGGTTTGGGACGATGGGTCGGGTTGATGTGGGTCGGCGCTATCGTCTCCGACAGACCGTAGCCCTCGACATAGTCGATGCCCCACAACGATCGGATGCGCTCGGCCACGGCCTTGGGCATGGCCGCACCGCCACCGGTCAGCATGTGCAGCGAGGACAGGTCGCGTTCGCCCAGGTCGGGCTGGTTGAGGAAGTCGAACAGCATGGTCGGGATCGCCGTCCATGCGGTCACGCGATGGCGTTCGATCAGCATCGCAGCGCAGCGTTTGTCCCAGCGGGTCATGATCACGATACTGCTGCCCCCGTACAGCGGGGTGTTGAGGCAGTTCTGCATGCCGGTGACGTGGAACATCGGCAGCGCAGCGAGAACCACGCTGTCCTTCGGCGCCAGGCACCATTCCGCGCCCGCGACGGCGGTGTGCATCACGCTGCGATGGGTGTGCAGGCAGCCCTTGGGTGTTCCGGTGGTGCCCGACGTGTACGGCAGCACCGCAAGATCATCCGGGCCGGCGAGGTGCGGGCCGGGTTCGCAGCCTTCATCGAGTACGTCACGCCACGTGATGGCTCCCGTCGTTTCGATCGCCGGGGCGGTGACTATATCGGGGACGGGCAGGTCGGTGTCCGGGTCAATGTAGTCGGAGTACGTCGCGACGATGCCATGGGCCAGGTCGCCACCCAGCAACGGAGCGATGTTCTCGGTCAACTCCTGCCCGAAGATCGCGACCTTGCTGCCGCTGTCGCGGACGATGTGGGCGACTTCTTGCTGCCTGTTCATGGTATTCAGCGGCACTACCACCGCCTCCGCGCGCAGGATGGCGTACATAGCAATCACGAATTGCGGGCTGTTCTGCAGATACAGCGCCACACGATCGCCACGGCCTACACCGCAGCGCGTCTGCAGGTAACCGGCAAGCGCGTCGACTTGTTGTTTCAGCGAGGCGTAAGACAACTCGCCACCGTAGTAGAGCGTCGCAGGCCGCAGCGGATAGCGATGTGCCGAGACTTCGAGATTGTAGTAAAGCGAGGTCTGCGGCAGTTCCAGATGCAACGGCAGGCCTGGCGGCCAGTTACTCAGATTCATCATCGGCGTTCCCCCCTCCCAAGGATGCGCACAGTTTCAAAATGTGGAAGCGGTTCAGTCGATCTGCTGGGGCAGCACTACCAGTTTGCCGATCGCCTGGCGGGCGAGCAGGGCATCCAGCGCCAGCGGCGCCTGGGACAGCGGGTAACGCCTGGAGATCAGCGGATCAATGTTGTGTTCGCGCAACCAGGAGAACAGCAGTGCCATGTTCTCCGCATTCAATTTGGGTTCGCGGCGCACGAACTCGCCCCAGAACACGCCCACCAGTGAACTACCCTTCAACAGCAGCAGGTTGGTGGCAATCTTCGGAATCTCGCCCGCTGCGAAGCCCACGACGAGGTAACGGCCGTGCCAGCCGACGCTGCGCAATGCAGGTTCCGCGAATTCGCCACCCACCGGGTCGTAGACGATGTCGACACCCCGTCCCTCGGTCAGCGCCTTGACCCGCTCGCGCACGTCTTCTCGGCTGTAGTCGATGGTCTCGTCGGCACCACGTTCGCGTGCGGCCGCCAGCTTGTCCGCGCTGGAAGCGGCGGCGATCACGCGCAAGCCCATCAACTTGCCAATTTCCACCGCTGCCAGGCCGACGCCGCCACCCGCCCCCAGCACCAGCAGGGTTTCGCCGTCCTGGGCGCGCGCGCGATCCTTCAAGGCGTGCAGCGAGGTGCCGTAGGTCAGCACGAAACTGCCGGCCCGTTCCAGGTCCTCGTCGCTGATGTCACTTGGCAAGGGGATCAGGTGGGCCGCATCGACCAAGGCTTCCTGTGCATAGGCGCCATGGGTGGCGATACCGACGACCTTGTCGCCCACAGCCATCCCTTTCACTTCGTTGCCGAGCGCGATGATCTCCCCCGACAACTCACCCCCGGGCGAGAACGGAAGCTCGGGCCTGAACTGGTACTTGCCCGCCACGATCAATGCGTCCGGAAAGTTCACCGCCGCCACCCGCACACGCACCAGCACCTGTTTTGGTCCGGGAGCGGGCGATGGTAGTTCGCGCAATTGCAATGAGGAAGGTGGTCCCCATGTTTCGCATACGATGGCTTTCATGTGGCTCCTGTCTGGAATCGATGGGATGGGGCGGACAGGTCAGAAACGCCCGCCGGTGAGCTCGAACACGCTGTTCCTGAGCGCCACCAGCTTCGGCCCGAAGTCATGGATGAGTTTTTCCCGGGCCATCACCGAGACGCGCCCGCTGCAGTTGAAGGCCAGGATACGGTTGCGGTCAGCCGACACCATCGGCACGCCCACCGCGAAGACATCCGGGTTCCAGTCGCCCAGCGAGAAGCAGAAGCCGTAGTTCTCGTAGTCCTGTCGCGCACGCAGGATGCCGGCGCGGATCTTCGGCCAATGACTCGGTTCGCATTCCTCTTCCAGTTCGGCCAGGTGCTGGTCGAAGAAGGGCTGCGGACGGGCGGCGAGGTCGGCACGTCCCAGCGCCGTGGAGCCATGCGGCACGCGCGCGCCCGGCTCGAGCTTGAGGTGGAAGGTGGGGTCGCCCTGGCAGACCTCCAGCACCACCATGCGTCGGCCGTCGGCAGCGCCCAGCATCACTGCCGCCTGGGTGTAGTCGGCGAGTTCGCGCATCAGCGGGCGCGCTATAGATATCACGTCGTGGCTCTTCATGAAGGCATGACTGAGCGACAGCACCGCCGTGCCCAAGGAATACTTCTCAAGATGAGACGAGTACTCGAGGTACCCGAGGGCCGACAGGGTGAACGTCATCCGCGACACGGTCGGCTTCGGCAGCTCAGTGCGGCGCACGATGTCCTGGTTGCCCAGGTATTGCTCGCCATGTTCGAAGCAGCGCAGGATCGAGAACGCCCGCGCGACCGAACTGACGAACTGCGGATGGTCCTCGTCAATGGACTGGATGAAGGTGTCGGCGTTGCGTCTTGGATTTCCCATGTCTGGTTGCGTGCTGCTACTGGCGTGCCGACGCATGGCTGGCGTACTTCTTCAGCTCCATGCGCGCGATGGTGGTTCGGTGGACTTCATCCGGGCCATCAGCCAGTCGTAGTGAACGCGCGCCGGCATAGGCCTGCGCCAGTGGGAAGTCGGCACTCAAGCCGGCCCCGCCGTGCGCCTGGATGGCCCAGTCGATGATTTTCACCGCCATGTTCGGTGCCACCACCTTGATCATGGCGATCTCGCGCCGCGCCGCCTTGTTGCCGACCGTGTCCATGGCGTGTGCGGCCTTGAGCGTCAGCAGGCGCGCCTGTTCGATCATGCAGCGCGCCTCGGCGATGCGCTCATGCCAGACCGAGAAAGCACTGATGCGCTGGCCGAATGCGGTGCGCGTGCTGATCCGGCGGCAGAGCAACTCCAGTGCGCGTTCGGCCAAGCCAATGCAGCGCATGCAGTGATGGATGCGGCCAGGGCCAAGGCGGCCCTGGGCGATCTCGAAGCCGCGGCCTTCACCAAGAATCACGTTGTCGACCTGCACGCGCACGTCAGTGAGTTCGATGTCCATATGGCCATGCGGCGCACCGTCATAACCGAACACCGTCACCGGCCGCAGCACCTTGATGCCGGGCGTGTCTGTCGGTACCAGCACCATCGACTGCTGGCGATAGGTCTCGGCATCAGGGTCGGTCTTGCCCATGACGATGTACACCGCACAACGCGGGTCGCCGGCGCCGGACGAGAACCATTTGTGGCCGTTGATGACGTAGTCGTCACCGTCGCGCCGGATCGAGCACTCGATGTTGGTCGCATCCGACGAGGCCACGTCAGGCTCGGTCATCAGGAATGCGGAGCGGATGTCGCCGGCGAGCAATGGCTCAAGCCAGCGGTCCTTCTGCGCATCGGTGCCATAACGTTCCAGCACCTCCATGTTGCCGGTGTCGGGGGCCGAGCAGTTGAAGACCTCGGGGGCGAATGAGACCTGGCCCATGATTTCGCACAGCGGGGCGTATTCCAGGTTCGACAGGCCTTCAGGCGCGCGATCGGATTGCGGCAGAAACAGGTTCCACAGGCCCTGTGCCCGCGCTTGGGTCTTCAGCTCCTCGATCAGCGTGCTGGGCGTCCACGGTTTGCCATTGCGCCGGTGTTCGTCGGCTTCTTGCTGGAAGCGCTGCTCATTCGGCTGGATATGCCGGTCGAAGAAGTCCTGCAGCCGTCCGCGGAGGGTTTCAACTTTCGGAGAGTAGGAAAAGTCCATCAAGACGCCTTGTGTCTACGGGCTGGCGTTCATGTTTCATCATATGAAACTCTGTTCCGCCATTTCGTGGGGATGATAGGCCGCTGCACTCCTGTGTGCAAGCGACTATGGCGCTGTGATTTTATGTTGCTTTGCAGCAATGAAAACCCATTGCAGGCGTCTTGTACGGCCGGCGCAAGTCGGATAGAGTGTTTCGAAATATAGAAACTAAGTTCCACCATACGGAACTAAATCATCAAGTAAACACACGGGACCCATGCCGAAACTTCACGTGCTGCTGAAAAGAGAAGAGATCGATCCCACCCGACTCGACAACAAGGTCGTCGTGGTCCTGGACGTGCTGTTCGCGACATCCACCATCGTGCATGCGTTCTCGAAGGGCGTTGCCAGCATCCATCCTGTGCGCAACCGCGACGAGGCCATGCGCGTCGCCGAGGGCGTGGGTGAGTGCGTGCTAGCCGGTGAACATATGGCCAGGATGATTCCCGGCTTTGCACCTGCCACACCCCTCGCGCTAGCTGACGTGGGTCTGGACGGGGCCGAGTTGGTGTATTGCACTACCAATGGCACCCAGGCGCTGGTGTCGATGGCGCATGCGCCCAATGTGTACGTGGGTGCGCTGCTGAACGGCAAGGCGCTGGCCGCGCACGTGGTGAAGCGGCATCCGGAGGTCTCGGTACTGATCGTGTGCTCAGGTTCGCTCGACCGTTTCAACCTGGAGGACTTCCACGGTGCCGGCCACATCATCGACCACCTGACGCAGATCGCGGATTACGTATTGACCGACTCGGCACGCGCCGCACTGCATGCCTATCGGGGATGCGACTCGCGCACAGCGCTGTTCGCGTCGCGCGTGGGCCAGATGATGGAAAGCCACGCACTCGGAGACGAAGTGGACTATGCCTGCAGCCACGACACTATCGACGCGGTGCCGACACTGGTCAGTGGGCGGCTGGTGAGAGCGTCGGCATGAACCAGGTAAAGCATTCCGGGGCATCGCCGGGCGCGCTGCCGTTCGAGCTCGGCCCACTGCAGGAATACCTGCGTGGAAAGGTACCGGGCATGGACGGTGCCATGCAGCTCACGCGGTTCAAAGGCGGGCAGTCGAATCCGACTTTCATGGTCGAAACCCCCGGAAATCGCTACGTACTCCGCACCAAGCCTGGGGCGCGTTCGGAACTGCTGCCTTCAGCGCACGCGATCGAACGCGAATTCCGAGTGCAATCAGCGCTTGCCGACAGTGACGTGCCGGTGGCGCGCATGCATTGCCTGTGCGAGGACGAGGAGGTGATCGGTCGTGCGTTCTACCTGATGGACCACGTCGACGGACGGATCTTCTGGGACCAGACACTCCCGGAGGTGCAACGAGATGATCGCGCCGCGCTGTATGACGAGCTCAACCGTGTGATCAGTGCGATGCACCGTGTGGATCCGGATGCCGTGGGGCTTTCCGACTACGGCAAGCCCGGCAACTACTTCGCCCGCCAGATCGAGCGCTGGACGCGACAGTACGACGCCAGCCGCACGGTCGCGATCGGTGCGATGGACTGCCTAATCGAGTGGCTGCCCGCGCACATCCCTGCCGATGACAATCCAGTGGCGCTGGTCCATGGCGACTACCGTATGGACAACGTGATTTTCCACCAGACCGAACCATGCATTTTAGCGGTGATCGATTGGGAGTTGTCGACCCTCGGTCACCCGATAGCCGATTTCGCCTACAACTTGATGAGCTGGCACGTTCCGCCGGGAGCGCTGCGCGGCTTGGCGGGCCTGGACTTGGCCGCGCTGGGAATCCCGGATGAGGCCACCTACGTCGATGCCTATGAGCGCCGGAGCGGCCGCGTGGTGTCCGGCGACCGGGATTTCTACCTCGCTTACAACCTGTTCCGAGTGGCGGCAATCCTGCAGGGCATTGCCAAACGGGCGGAAACCGGCACCGCGAGCAACGCGCGGGCAGCCGAGTACGGTCGCCAGGCTGGACCGCTGGCTGATCTGGCTTGGCAGTTTGCGCGGCAGGCAGGGGCGCGTTGATGACGACGAAAACGACTTCGACAATGCGCGTGGATTTTGGGAGTGCGGCGGCCGTCCTGGCGCAACCGGGGACGTTCACGACCGACGACGGCATCCGGCTGTCGTTTCATCGCTGGGGCAGCGATGACGCAGGCGTGCCCGTGCTTTTGCGCCACGGATTAGCAGCAAGCACGGACGTGAACTGGATGGCGACCGGGGTGGTGGCTGCATTGGTTGATGCCGGTCGTTCGGTGATTGCCGTGGATACACGCGGCCGTGGGCACTCGGACAAACCACATGACCCGCAGCGCCATGGCGAGGCGCGTATGGCGCGCGACATGTCAGAGCTGCTCGACCATCTCGGTGCGGGCCGGCAACCATTCGCCGACACCGGGATCGATTTCCTGGGCCGCTGACGGCGGTCCTCCCTACAAACCAACAACGGAACGCGAACAAGATGCCAGTGCACCATACGATCCAGGGCGGCGTGGCCGCCATCACCTTCGACAATCCGCCGGTGAATGGCATGGGGCTGGAGATCCGCACGGGCCTGGTCGAGGCAATCCGGGGCGCAATCGATGACGATGCCGTCAAGGCGATCGTCGTTACCGGTGGTGGACGCATGTTTTCCGGCGGTGCGGATATCACCGAGTTCAACACGCCGCGTGCGGAGCAGGCGCCGACTCTCCACGACATCATCGACGTTTTGGAAGGCAGCCCCAAGCCGGTGGTGATGGCGCTCAATGGCACCGCGCTGGGTGGTGGCCTGGAGGTGGCGTTGGCGGCGCATTACCGGGTCGCCGTGCGTGGCGCGCTGATCGGATTGCCCGAGGTGAAGATCGGGATCCTGCCAGGTGGCGGCGGCACCCAGAGGCTGCCGCGTGCGGTCGGGCTGGAGACGGCGCTCAACATGATCGTGTCCGGCGAGCCGGTGCCAGCGGAACAGCTGTCCAACACCCGCTTGCTCGACCGCGTTGTGGATGATGACGTGGTCGGCGCGGCCGTCGCGTTCGCACGGGACATCGTTGACGGCGGCGAGCTGCCCCTGCTGCGCAACCTGAAGGTCGAGCACCCCAACGCCGAGGGCTTTCTGTCCTTTGCGCGCAATGCAGTCGCGGCGGCCTCGGCGCACTATCCGGCGCCCCTGAAGTGCATCGACGCGATCGAGGCGGCGGTCAAGCAGCCCTTTGATGACGGAATGGCACTGGAACGCGAGGGCTTCATCAGCCTGGTCACGTCGACTGAATCGAAGGCCTTGCGCCACGCCTTTTTCGGCGAGCGCGCGGCCAGCAAGATACCAGACGTGCCCGAGGG
>JAYVOV010000008.1:0-10867 GCA_043757735.1 Burkholderiaceae bacterium | reverse complement strand
TCGACTTCATCGACATGGAGAACACCAAGAACCAGCGCGAGGTCGAGCAGCGCCTGAAAGACGCGCTGCACTATGACCGGGCGCGGGTTCAGATGGGCAAGATCTCGCGTTTTGGCCTGATGGAGCTTTCGCGCCAGCGGCTGCGCCCTGCCCTCAACGAGGGCACGCACATCACCTGCCCGCGCTGCAACGGCACCGGTGTCATCCGTGATACCGAATCCTCGGCCCTGCACGTCCTGCGGGTGATCCAGGAAGAGGCGATGAAAGAAAACACCGCCACCGTGCATGCGCAGGTTCCGGTCGACGTCGCCACTTACCTGCTCAACGAAAAGCGCGCCGAAATCGCGAAGATGGAAGCGCGGCTGAAGATCGAGGTCGTGCTGATCCCCAACAAGCACATCGAAACCCCTCACTACAAGCTCGAGCGCCTGCGTCATGATGACGAGCGACTGAACTCATACCGCGCCAGTTACGCCCTGGCCGACGGCCCGACCGAGGACAACGGTTACCTCGACGCCAAGATGGAAGGCGCAAGCGCCAAGCAGGAAGCCGTGGTCAAGGGCATTACGCCCTCGGAGCCCGCGCCAGTGGTGACAGCACCGGTGGCAGCGCCAGTCGCACCGGCGCCCGCGATGGCCGCACGCCCGACAGCGCCCGCCGCTGTCGCAACGGACGGTCAGGGGTTCTTTGGGCGCATCATGAGCCTCTTCAAACGCAAGCCCGCCGAAGCAGCCTCGGCGGCTGCGACCGCTGCGGCGGGTTCCCGTGCCGACGCGTCGGGCACTCCCGGCGGTTCGACCGACACGCCGCGCCGCCCTCGTGAAGACGGACGCCGCGATGGCCGTTCCCGCGGCGGGCGTAGTGAACGCTCGCGCGACAACCGCGAAGATGGCCGTCCGCGTGACGAACAACGCGCGCGTGACGACCGTCCCAGAGGTCCGCGCGAAGATCGTGGCCCCCGCGACGACCGCGGCAATCGCGAAGATCGGCCGCCGCGCGAAGCGCGTGCCCCGCGCGAGGAGCGTGCCCCCCGCGAGGAGCGTGCCCCCCGTGAGGAGCGCGCGCCCCGCGAGGAGCGTGCGCCCAGGGAAGATCGTGCCCCGAGAGAAGATCGGGGTCCGCGCGGCGAAACACGTCGAGACGGGCAGCGCCCGCCGCCGGCAGCCGCCGCGCTGAGCGACGAGACGAGTGCTGAAACCACCGGGCTGGTCGCGGCAGCGTCTGAAGGCGATGCGCAGCTTCCGCCACGTGAAGCACGCGACGGGGGGCCGCGCAGCCGAGGGCCGCGAGGCGAAGGGCGACGCGGTCGCGGCAGCCGTGAAGAATCTTCGAGTGCTGGTCAGGACGATGGGATCATGCCCCCAGACTTGAACGAAGCCGGTGCCGCTGGCCCGGGAGCGCCACCAGGCGAGACGCAGGCACGCCCGCTGGCCGCAGACCGTGACCCGCTGGCAGCGCCTGCACGAGCAGACGACTCCGAGGCGGCGCCCAGCCAGGAAGCCCGAGACGGGTTGGCGCCAGAAGGCTCCGAAGACGGGGACGACGCGGCGAGCGAAGAGCGCCGCCGTTCGCGTCGCCGACGTGGCCGTCGCGGTCGTGGCGGCAGCGCAGCCGACGCTGACGGTGCCGCAGACGAGCAAGGTGACAATCGGGCTGATCAGGCCGATGTCGAAGCGGCCCCGGCGGCTTCAGCGGCGGCTATGCCGCCTGCACCCGCTGCGATGCCACCGGCAGCCGTGGTGGATGTTTCGCTACCGGCGATCGTCGTCGAAGCAGGGCTGCCGGCGCCTGCAGCCCCGTCTACCGTCATCGCTGCCGCGCAGGTGGCCGAGGCATCTCCAATTGCCGCTCCGGTTGCGGTGGTTGTAGCGCCGGCTCCGGTGGTTGAAGCACCGATTGCGGTGGTTGAAGCGCCGATTGCGGTGGTTGAAGCGCCGGTTGCGGTGGTTGAAGCGCCGACTCCCGCAGTTGCACCAGCACCAGCCGCGACCTTGGCGGACGAACAGCCCTTATCCGCTGCCGCGCCCGCACCAGCTGCGCCCAGTGTTCCCGCGCCCGCGGTCACCAAGCCCGACCTCGACACCATCGTGAGTGGTGCTGGCCTGCAATGGATCGAAACCAAGTCCAAGCAGTTGTCGCTGGAAGACGGTATGGCGGCGGCCCCGGCACCGCGCCCGGTTCGTGTGCGCAAGCCCAGAGTGACTGTGCCGGCAGAGCCCTTGCAGCAGGTTGAAACGCGTCCTGGCGAAGAGCCCAAGTAAACGTCCAGGCTGCATTCAAAAAAAGAGGCCGCGATCGTGAGATCGCGGCCTCTTTCTAATTATTTGGCCGATCTGCCGGCGCCCGTCTGCAACTCGCTTGAATTGAGCTGGCCGGCCCACTTACCCCTTTATTTCCCAGCCGGCTTTGCCCCTGCGGGACCGGCCGATACCACTGCCGGGGCGGCAGGCGCGGCGCTCACCGCAGCCGGCGCAGCCACAGCCACAGGCTCAGCCGTCGGTTTGAACGCCATGCCTTCAGACTTGAGCTTGGCGGCGTACTTCTGCGCAGTGATGTCCTGCCATTTCGACAACAACTCAATATCTTTCTTCGCGGCCTCCGCCGCCTTCGCTTTGACTTCTTCCGCTTTCGCCTTCTGCTCGTCGGTGAGTATTGGCGTCGGCAACTTTGCGGCGGCGACACTGGCTATCGCCACAGCCGCCAATGCCAAGACAATCTTCTTCATGCTCATGAGTGGTCCTCGCTCTTGAATTCAGTTCAGGCGCGAGCCTGAGAGCCGCTCGGCGCGTCTTCGCGGTTCGAGCGCCGCGCCGGAATCCGGCCAGCCTTGACATCGTCGTACCAGTCCTCGTGGTGCTCGCACGCCCAGGTCTCATCGACATAACCGGTCTTCATTGCATCGAGTGCACCGTCTGTGCCCAGCGTGCCGATGTAGATGTGGCCCAGGATCAGCGCAATGAAACTCAAGGATCCGATCACGTGGATCGTCCACGCGAATTGCATGTCGCCACGCGTCTGCTGGAAATTCGGGAAATCAAGCACGAAGCCAGTGATCGAAACCGTGACGCCCAACGCCACCACGCCGCCCCAGAACACCAGCTTTTCTCCAGCATTGAAGCGCCCGCTGCGAATATGCGCTCCCGTCAGCAGGCCGCCGCCCTTGCGCAGCCAGTCCAGATCCTCCAGCTTGGGGAGATTGTCGCGCACGAAGGTCATGAAGATGGCAATGATGGTCATCGAGAACAAGGGGCCGACAAAATTGTGCGCGGTCACGGCGACCGTCGCCAGGCCCGAGAACAACGTGTACCCGAATATCGGCAGCAGGACGTGTTTGCCGAACAGCAAGGTCAGCCCAGAGAGACCGAGCACCAGAAAACAACCGGCATTGGTCCAATGAATGCCACGCTCGATCAAGGTGAAGCGTTCGATCATCTGCCCGCTCGGCTGACCCGACAACCGGATGGGCCCGCGAAACAGATAGAACGCAGTGATCAGCAGCACCACCACGACCAGCCCCCAGCCGCCGTACTGGGTGATCGGGCCATTGCGCAGCTTGCGCCACTGTTCGCCGCCCTTTTGGATCAGCACGCCGGCCTCGCGGTCGGGAAGGTTGGTGAAATGCGCCTTTTCGCTGTTCACCTCACGCCATATCGGTGCGTTGTTCAACGGCTGTGTTGTCTGGCGATCGACTTGTTCGCGGGCGGCGTCGAAGATATTCGCCGATTTCGGCCCGCCCCCCCCCGTTTGTGCCGCAGGCGACGCCGTCGCCCCCTGTCCCGAGGCATTCGATTGCGCACTGGCCGGCAACCCTGCAACCAGAGCGGCACAAGCCAGTACTGACGCGATGACGAGCTTCATGACTACTCCTAAAAAGAAGGGGCCGCTCGGTGCGAGCCCTTGCCTCATTGCGCCCGACTGTATTCGTTCTGATTCTGGGCCCGAGTCCGCATGGCGGACTCCCATGCGCCTTTTTCACCGCGCTTGAACTCACCGGACTCGAAGACAAGCGTGCTGCCTTCCCACGGACGGGTGTCTGGCTTGCCCTGATATTTACCCGATTTGAACGGTGCGTCCTGCGGCTTCTCGGCACAACCCGCGCCGACCAGCGCAAAGCCCAACGCAGTCGCCAGCAACCGGCACCGGACCCAGGTCGATGCAGAATTTCTCATGATTTTTCCTCAGCCCTTAGGGGCGACCGGCGCCGGGATGCTCTGCGGTTTGCCGGGGCCGTAAGCGGTACCCCAACCCCACACTTCCGAGCCGCGTCCCCGCTTGAGGACCCGATTGCGATAGATGTCCGCGATCACATCGCCATCGCCCCCGAGCAAGGCCTTGGTCGAGCACATTTCGGCGCACGCCGGCAACTTGCCCTCGGCCAGCCGATTGCGGCCGTACTTGCGGAACTCATCGGCACTGCCGTTAACCTCCGGGCCCCCCGCACAGAACGTGCACTTGTCCATCTTGCCGCGCAGACCGAAGGCACCGGCCTGAGGAAACTGCGGCGCCCCGAACGGGCAGGCATAGAAGCAGTAGCCGCAGCCGATGCACAGATCCTTGTCATGCAGCACCACGCCTTCGTCCGTGCGATAGAAGCAGTCGACCGGACACACGGCCATGCACGGCGCGTCCGAGCAATGCATGCAGGCAACGCTGATCGAGCGCTCGCCAGGCACGCCGTCATTGATGGTCACCACGCGGCGGCGATTCACCCCCCACGGAACTTCGTGTTCCTGCTTGCAGGCGGTGACGCAACCGTTGCATTCGATGCAGCGTTCCGCATCGCAAAGAAATTTCATTCGAGCCATGTCTGTTTCTCCTGTCGCTTGTGCGCCCGGCCTCAGGCCACGGACTTCTCGATCTGGCAAACGGTCGTCTTGGTCTCTTGCATCATCGTGACCGAGTCATAACCGTAGGTCGTGCCGGTATTGACTGCCTCGCCGCGAACGATCGGCGCCGTCCCCTCTGGATAGAACTCCTTCATGTCGCGCCCCTGCCACCAGCCCGAGAAGTGGAAAGGCATGAACGCGTGATCCGGCCCCACCCGCTCGGTGACCTGCGCCTTCACCTTGAGGCGCGCACCGGTTGGTGTGCTGACCGTCACCATCTCGCCGTTGCGGATGCCGCGATCGTTGGCCGCCTTGGGGTTGAGTTCGACGAACATGTCGGGCTGCAGTTCGGCCAGCCAGGGATTGGAGCGGGTCTCTTCGCCTCCACCCTCGTATTCGACCAGACGTCCCGAGGTCAGGACGATCGGGAATTTTTCGTGGATCTTGTTCTCGACATTGCGCTGCTGGATCGACTTGTACAGCGTGGGCAGACGCCAGAACGATTTTTTGTCGTCGTGCGTCGGGTACTTGGCAATGAGGTCGGCGCGATTGCCATACAGGGGCTCGCGGTGCTGCGGCACCGGGTCCGGGAAGTTCCAGACCACCGCCCGCGCTTTCGCATTGCCGAACGGATGGCAGCCATGGTTCTTCATGGCCACACGAATGATCGCGCCGGTGGGATCAGTCTTCCAGTTCTTGCCTTCGGCCTTCTTTTTTTCGTCTTCGGTGAGTTCATCCCACCACCCGAGTTTCTTCAGCAGCACATGATCGAACTCCGGATAGCCGGTCGTGATGTCAGCCCCTTTGGAATGCGAACCGTCCTCGGCCAGCAGTGAAGTGCCATCGCGCTCGACGCCGAAGTTGGCGCGGAAATTACCGCCCCCTTCCATGACGTGCCGGCTCGTGTCGTAGAGATTTGGCGAGCCTGGGTGCTTCATTTCCGGCGTGCCGTAACAAGGCCAGGGCAGACCGAAGTATTCGCCATCGCAGGGGCCACCGCTGGCACGCAGCGTTTTTACATCGAAGGTGTTCATGTGCTTCATGTGCAGCTTCAAACGCTCTGGCGACTGACCGGTGTAGCCGATCGTCCAGACGGAACGGTTGATCTCACGCAGGATCGACTCCGGTTCCGGTTCGTTCCAGTCGATTCCGTGCTTTTTGAACGAAATCAGCTTGAAATTCTTCGACAGCTTGTCGCCGAAGCCCAGACGCTCGGCGAAGGCCTGCATCAAGGTGTGATCGGGCATGGACTCGAAGAGAGGTTCGATGACCTTTTCGCGCCATTGAAGCGAACGATTCGATGCGGTGGCCGACCCGGAGGTCTCGAACTGCGTGGCCGCTGGCAGCAGGTACACCGCGCGATTGGGATTGACGTCGCGGGCCCCGCTGGTCATCGCGGCCATCGCGGCGGTGGCGGAAGGGTAAGGGTCGATCACGACCAACAGTTCGAGCTTGTCGAAAGCCTTTTTCATCTCGAGCCCACGGGTCTGCGAATTGGGCGCATGGCCCCAGAAGATCATGCCCTTGACGTTCTGATCCTGATCGATGAGCTCATTTTTCTCGAGCACTGCGTCGATCCAGCGCGACACAGTCGTGCCCGACTTTTCCATCATGCCGGGCGCGTATTGCGCCTTGATCCATTCGTAGTCGACGCCCCAAACATTGGCGAAATGCTTCCACGAACCGGCCGCCAGACCGTAATAACCCGGCAGCGAATCGGGATTCGGCCCGACGTCGGTGGCGCCCTGCACGTTGTCGTGGCCCCGAAAGATGTTGGCGCCGCCGCCCGACACACCGATGTTGCCCAGCGCAAGCTGCAGGATGCACGAGGCGCGCACGATCGCATTGCCAATGGTGTGCTGGGTCTGCCCCATGCACCAGACGATAGTCGAGGGTCGGTTCTTGGCCATCATCTCGGCCACTTTGAATACCTGCTCTTCGGACACGCCGCAGGCCTCGGTCACCTTGTCAGGCGTCCATTTGGCCATCACGTCTTCGCGGACCTTGTCCATGCCCCAGACACGGTCGCTGATGTACTTCTTGTCCTCCCAGCCATTCTTGAAGATCTGGTGCAGCACGCCGAACAGGAATGGGATGTCAGAGCCGGAGCGGATGCGCACGAACTCGTCGGCCTTGGCCGCCGTGCGGGTGAATCGCGGATCGACGACGATCAACTTCGCGCCGGCTTCTTTGGCATGCAGCATGTGCAGCATCGAAACCGGGTGCGCCTCGGCGGCGTTCGACCCGATGTACAGCGCACACCTGGTGTTCTGCATGTCGTTGTACGAATTCGTCATTGCACCGTAGCCCCAGGTGTTCGCGACGCCCGCCACCGTGGTGGAGTGGCAGATTCGCGCCTGGTGATCGGTGTTGTTGGTGCCGAAGAACGACACGAACTTGCGCATCAGGTACGCCTGTTCGTTGTTGTGCTTGGACGAGCCGACCCAGAAGGTCGAATCGGGGCCGGAGGTCTTGCGCAGGTCGAGCAGCCTGGCCGAGATCTCATCGAGCGCCTGCTGCCACGAGATACGCTGATACTTGCCGTTGACCAGTTTCATCGGCGTCTTGAGACGATGTTCGCCGTGGCCATGTTCGCGGATCGAGGCGCCCTTCGCGCAGTGCGCACCCATGTTGATCGGTGAATCGAACACCGGCTCCTGACGCACCCAGACGCCGTTTTCAACGATCGCGTCGACTGCGCAGCCTACCGAACAATGGGTGCAGACAGTGCGCTTGACCTCGAACTTGGCCGCGGGTGCCGCGGCCTGCGCCTGCACCGTCGAGACAAGCCCTACGCTGGCCCCGCCCAACGCGACGCCGGCGCCGGCGCCGATGCCCGAGCGTTTGAGAAAGGCCCGTCGGTCCATCGTGGTCGCCATGGCTGATTGCACACCACGAGCCAGGCTGGCGGTCAGCCCGCCGGGCGCAACCGTTGCGCCTGATTTTCTTTGCAGCAGCATGCTGGTATCTCCTGTCAGATCTTGGTCGAGCGGTAGTAGCGCGAGACGTGATCGGTGACGTGGTACCCGCCGCCGCGATCGACAGGGCCCTTCGTGGCCGCAGTCACCGGCGTTGCCTGCAGGTCGGGCTGATTCACGACGAGTGCCGCTGCGGCCGCAGCGCCGGTCGCGCCGGCACCCAGCAGGAAGCCACGACGGCTGGTTTTCAGTTTCTTCTCGGTCATTGCAGCACTCCTCGAGAGCAAGGCCACGGATGGTTCAGGAAAGGAACTCGAAGGCCTGCTGCTCGATCGCGAAGAAGCTTCGCGCCAGACAAGCAGGATGCCGGTAGAACGAGGCCGCGGAAGATCGCTCGAGCGATTCGCAGAAACGCTCTGCCCAGGGGACGATGAAGGTTGAGAAAAAATCGCGCTGGACCTCGAGCGACGACAGGTGAGGATCTTCGGCGAGTATCAGGTAGCGCATCGTGTCTGCCAGGGCGGCCAGATGATCCTCGGTGATCACTGTCTGTTCGGTGCGCGCCAGGCCGCCGGCGGCCAGCCATTGGCGCAATTGCACCAACGGCCGTTCGTGCAGAAAACCAGCCAGGTGATACGACGCGTAAGGCAGCATCTCCGAGCGCCCAACGCCCAGAAACAGGGCGTCGAATTCGGCTTTTACGGCAGCTTCGTCGGCGCCCGTCGCCGCAGCGGCCAGCGCCGCATAGGCTTGCCCGAGTTCACTGCCCCGATCGACCGGCGCGCTCGCCAGTTCGACCAGCAGCGCGGCCGCCGCGGGCGCCACGAAGAGCCGGGCGATCAGCGCATACCAGCTGGCCCGGGCAAGATCTTCGTCGCAGGGCGCCTGGCGCATCAGGGTGGTGGCGCTCACCGGACATCTCCCTCGCGACGCACCTGGTGAATGCTCAATTCATCGCGTGCGGAGAACATATCGACAACCCGGCAGTCGGCGCACATCTGCAGGCGTCGTGTTCCTTCGCCGCCGAACATTGGATGGCCCGCCATCCGGCCGATCATGGTCTCGACCAAGGCGCGACTGCCGAAGGGTTTGCCGCAGCTCACGCAATCGAATGGTTCGGCCCGATGGAGAACGCGAATCGTGCGCGCGGCTTGAGAATCAAACAAATAGCGCGGCTCGAGGATGATCGCGTCTTCAGGGCAGGTCTTGACACACAAGCCGCACTGCACACAATTACGTTCGATGAAGCGCAGGGTCAGCGACTCCGGTTCATCCAGCAATGCGGCCTCAGGGCATGCGCCAATGCACGCCTTGCACAGCGTGCAGGCCAGTGCATCGACCCTGAGGCTGCCAAAGGGCGCGCCGGCGTCGAGCGCCAGAACCTCTGGGGGTTTGGTCGCCGGGTCAGGCCGGCTTTGAACGAGGTGATCGATCGCAAACTCGATGCTGCGGCGCTTTTCGTCCGACAACGCAAAGGTCGCATCGATTGCAGCGCCGCGGTTGCTGGCCAGCGTAGCCAGCGCGCTCGCGAGTTCGGGTGCGTCGCGCGCCTGCAGCACACCCAGCGCTGCGGCCTGATAACCCAGCGACTCGACAATCTGCGAGCCGATCGCGAACTGCTCGCACAGCGCGTCGACATAGCCTGACGCCTCTCGATCCGTCGCCAGCACCCGCACCTGGGCGGCGCCGAAGGCCAGTGCCGACAAGGCCAGATCAAGACCGACGGAGGCCATGTGATGAACTTCGACGGGAATTACCCGGGCTGGCAGTCCCGCCGTTCTGCCAGCAGTGCCGGCAGCGGGCCCACCGGTTCGCGGCAGATTTCGATCGCGGCCCAAGGCGTCGAGAAGCGCTCTTCCCTGCTCGGCGTCATGGAACAGGATGACGGCATCCTGGCCGCCCGCCGCGCGGTAGGCGGCCAGGCCCAGCCGCAGCCGGCGGCCGATCTCGAGCGGCGCCGGATACGCGTGGGACAAAGCACCTGACGGGCAGACCGAGCCGCACCCCCCGCACCCCAGGCAGAGGTGCGGCTCCACCTTGATTCGATTGCCGTCGGACACGATCGCCGAGGTCGAACAGACGTCGATGCACTTGCGACAGCCTTCGATCCGATTGCGCCCATGGGCACACAGGCGCTCCTGAAAGCGAAAGAATCGCGGCTTGTCGAATTCACCGACAAACTGCGCCAACTCGAGACTCGCCTTGATACGCGCGCTGGCCGCTGGGCCGGGATAAAAATAGCCCAGGGGATGGTCGTGCTGGCTGAACGCCGGCGACGCGCGCAGATCGAAGATGAGGTCGAAGCGTTCGTGGCGCGCCGTGTCCTGGCGTGAAAAATCGATCGCACCCACCGAGCCGCAGGCAGTGACGCAGGCGCGATGATTGCGACATGCCTGAAGATCGACCTGCAGGTCTTCGCCGATCGCCCCCTCGGGGCAGGCTGCCACGCAGGCGCCGCAGCGCACGCAGGCGTCGAGGTCGATGGGGTTGGCGACCGACCACGCCACGGTGAAGTCGCCCAGCCAGCCGCTGGCCTTGATATCGTCGCCAGACAGAACCGGAAATCGCCGATCGAGCGGCAGTCGCGCACCACGGGTCGCCGACGCCAGAACCGTTACTGCCAGTGATGTGCAGAGCCGCTCGGCCCATTCGATCGCTTCTGACGCCTCGCCCGTGATCAGCAGCCGACCTTGCGAGCGAAAGGTGATGGCCGGTACTGCCGGCGCCTGAGCACTCGCAGCCATCGCGACCAGGGCCGAGATCTTGGGACCCGCGGCGCGCCCCTGCGCCCCCCAACCGGCTCGTTCACGGATGTTGACAAACTTGACCGGAGCAATGGCCGATTTAGCCTGTGCGATCTCATTGAAAAGAGCCGACTCCTGGGTGCAGGTCACCAGGACATCGGCAGTGCCAGCCACCGCATCGACGAATTGTTTGAAGTCGCGGCGACAAAGCTCGGTGACGCCAAGAGGCGCACCACCCAGTGGCGTGTTTCCCCGCTGCTGGCGAATCAAGGAATCGACTTCGACTGTGCCGTTACAGGAACAGGCCAGAACCTTTGTCTCGACCACTTGGTCAACGCCTTCTTGTTATTGCGCGGCGGGATAACCTTTGAAGTTTAGC
>JAYVOV010000007.1:0-10901 GCA_043757735.1 Burkholderiaceae bacterium | reverse complement strand
TTCGACACTCGTCAGTGCCTGCCACTGGCGCAGCGACTCGAGCATGCCCGCCGGCAAAGGGTCCGGCTTGCCATAGTCATCAATGTAGGTATCCAGGCCATCCATGACGTTGAAATGAGGGTCAGAAAAGAGTTTTCGCATTGCCGCATTTCGAATGCCGGGATCAACCGAACGCTGCATGAACGGCCGATAGTCAGAGTCGATACCAAGGGATTGCAGATCGGGCAATGCCGTCGCCTCACTGCCTGTAGCCGATGCGCTCGACGCTTCCTGCAGTCCGGGGTTCGGCTCGACAGGTGCCTGTTCAGGCGCTGGTGGCGCTGGCGGCGCTGGCGCGCCACCGACAGCGGCCCGGCCCGTCGCCACACTCGTTTCATCTTGCACCGGATCAGCCTGGCTGCGCGCCTTGCGGCGCGACCAGCGCGCCAGGAAACGCTCTTCGCTCAAGGTGCCCTCCGGCTGCCTGCCGGTCCGCTCGATTCACCCGCTGCCATCTTGCCGAATTCGTCGCGCCCCATGAACGACGGCCGCTGCTGCGGCCGCTTGCGGCGCTGTTCCGGCTGGTAGTGCAGCCGCACGAAATCGGCGAGCCATTTGAGCATTTCCGGTGCCATCCCGACTCGGTCGACGGATTCGCCGGCATCCATCCATCGGCCTGCCTCGTCGTAACTCAGCGTCACCGCCCGGCCTTTCGGCTGCTCGTTCTCGAACCGCCACATCACGAAGATCGAGGGGTCCCCCGACGACACGTTGAGGTAATAGCCGCTTGCTTCATCGCGGTGCAACTCGATGGCCAGGGGTGCGCCCGGCTGCGCTGGTTCGACGGCGCACAAACGCCACGCCACCGGCTGCCAGGGATGGCCGGTATCGTGCGGCTCGAACAAGGCCTGCACCGGGACCGGCTCGATGTGCATCAGCGGCTCGGGCGCGGCGCCCACGCCCCCCAGCTGCGTCTTGTCGGCCCCTTCAGACGTGTCTGCCATGGATTGCACCAGTGTCTTGCGGTTTGATCGGCCATCTTGCGGTTCGATCGGCCGCAGCTTGTTAAGATAACGGCTATCTTAACGGCACCGACATGACCGAGCGCATCATTCCCATTGCCGACGGCCGATATGACCGGTCGATCCCGCCCATTCCCGAGCAGGCGCCGTCCCCGGTCGGTCTGCTCGCAGACCTGCGTGGCAGACGCCTGCACGATCTGCGCATTTCGGTGACAGACCGATGTAATTTCCGATGCACCTACTGCATGCCCAAAGCAGTGTTCGGCAAGGAATACGCCTTCCTGCCGCAGTCCTCGCTCCTCAGCTTCGAAGAGATCGAGCGTCTGGTTCGCGTCTTCGTGGCTCACGGTGTCGAAAAAATCCGCCTCACAGGCGGCGAACCCCTGTTGCGCAAAAATCTTGAACGTCTGATTGAACTGCTGGCAGCGCTGCGCACGCCCGCCGGCCAGCCGCTTGACCTGACGCTCACCACCAACGGGTCGCTGCTCGCGCGCAAGGCAGTGGCCCTGCGGGAAGCGGGGCTTCATCGGGTCACGATCAGCCTGGACGCTCTCGATGAAACCCTCTTTCAGCGCATGAACGACGTCGACTTCCCGGTCAGCGACGTCCTGCAGGGCATTGCCGCGGCCGAGCGCGCCGGATTTACCTCCTTGAAAATCAACATGGTCGTCAAGCGGGGCGTCAATGACAGCCAGATCGTGCCCATGGCCCGCCATTTCCGCCGCAGCGGTCACGTCGTCCGGTTTATTGAATTCATGGACGTCGGCGCCTCCAATGGCTGGCAGATGGACGACGTCGTCCCGAGCGCCGAAGTGGTGCGCCTGATCCACGAAGACCAACCGCTGGTGAGCCTCCAGCCCAACTACGTCGGCGAGGTCGCTGAACGTTGGGCCTACCAGGACGGCACCGGCGAGATCGGCGTCATCTCGTCGGTGTCCCAGCCCTTCTGCAGCGACTGCTCGCGCGCCCGGCTGTCAACCGAAGGCCGGCTCTACACCTGCCTGTTCGCTACCGCCGGCCATGATTTGCGGGCGCTGCTGCGAGGCGGGTTCGACGACACCCAGATCGCCGCGGCGGTCGGCCATCTCTGGGCGCGTCGTGACGACCGCTATTCCGAGATCCGCTCGAGCGCGACTGCACCGCTGCGCAAGATCGAAATGTCGTACATCGGCGGCTGACCAGCCCGCGCGCCGAGCCACTCCATGCCCAAGCCCGTACTGACTGACGCCGCCAGGCCCTCGACCTTCGAAGTGAACGCCGTCAACGAGCGCGGCGAATCCGTCCCGACCGCCATTGCCGGCGAGCATCCGCTCACCCTTTACCTCGACAAGCGCGAGCTGGTGACGCTCATGACGCTGGGCGCCGCACCCGAGCAACTCGCGGTGGGCTACCTGCGCAATCAGCGCCTTCTGGCCAGCGTCGACGAGATTGCAGCCGTGCAGGTCGACTGGACTACCGAGTCGGTCGCCGTCACCTCCCGGCCGATGGCCGACCGCGGCGTGCCGATCTGGCAGCTGCCGCAGCGCGCAGCCGATCTCGATGCCCGCATCGGGCGCCGGACAGTGACCACCGGCTGCGGTCAGGGCACGATGTTCGGGGATCTGATGAACACACTCGATGGCTTCGACCTCCCGGACGGCGCTCGCCTGTCGCAGGAAGTCCTGTACACCGTCATGGATCGTGCCCGCCGCCATGAATCGATCTACAAGGTGGCTGGCGCAGTTCACGGCTGTGCGCTGTGCTCGAACACCGGCGACGATCGCGGCGAGATTGTGCGCTTTGTCGAAGACGTCGGCCGGCACAACGCCGTCGACGCCATCGCCGGCTGGATGTGGCTCGAGGGTGTCAGCGGTCGCGACAAGATCTTCTACACAACCGGGCGCCTCACGTCCGAGATGGTGATCAAGTGCGCACAGATCGGCGTGCCCTTCCTGGTCTCGCGATCGGGCCTCACCCAGATGGGCTTTGATCTCGCGCAGAAGCTGGGCATGACGATGATCGGACGCTGCCAGGGCAGGCACTACCTGCTGTTCACGGGGGGGCAGCGATTTCTGGCGCCTGCCGTATCGGCGCTGGCGTGACCAGCGCGCAGGACATCACCGGGGTGGTCCTGGCCGGTGGCCTGGGCCGGCGGATGAGCCCTGATGGACAAGGCGTCGACAAGGGCCTCCAGACCTTTCGCGGCCAACCGCTGGCCTGGCATGCCATAGAGCGTCTGCGCCCGCAGGTGTCGACCATTCTGGTCAACGCAAATCAGCACCTCGACGTGTACCGGACCTTTGGCTATCCAGTCGTCGCTGATCACCTCACGGGGTTTGCCGGGCCCCTGGCCGGGCTGGCGAGTGCCATGGCGCAGGCCAGCACCCCTTGGGTCGTGACAGTCCCCTGTGACTCGCCTTTTTTCCCGGTCGACCTGGTTGCCCGGCTGGCCCAGCATGCCGATCAGCAGGAAGCCCCTCTGTGCGTGGTCCATACCCTGGGCCAGGCGCAACCGGTGTTTCTGCTGGCGCAGTGCGCTCTGCTGCCGGATCTTCAGGCGTTCCTCGCCGGCGGGCGTCGCAAGATCGACGCCTGGTACACACCGCTGAAACCGGCGATTGTCGAGTTTGCCGATGAGCAGGCCTTTCGGAACATCAATACCCGCGACGAATTGAGCGCTCTCGAATGATCGATTCCCCAGCGTCGCCGGCAGGCGCCACGCCGTCGACCCTCGCGCAGGCAGTCGGCTGCCTGTCGTCATATGATCCCAACGCCCTGCCCGTCGCCGACGCCTGCGCGGTGATCGCCCGGATGCTCGATCCCGTCACCGCGATCGAGCAGGTTGCAATTCGCGCCTGCCTCGGACGTGTGCTCGCCCGAGACCTCCTGTCGCCGATCGACGTGCCAGCGCATGACAACTCGGCAATGGATGGCTACGCGGTGCGCCATGCCGACCTGCTGCCCGATCAGGCGGTGCGGCTGCGGATCGCTGGTACCGCGTATGCCGGCAAGCCACTGCTCGCCACGCCGAGCGCTGGTGAGGCCGTCCGCGTGATGACCGGCGCCGTGATGCCCGCGGGGACCGATACCGTCGTCGTCCAGGAACTCACCCGCGCTGAAGACGGATTCGTGGTCATCCCGGGCGACCAGGCATTCGGTCAGAATCGGCGGCTGCGCGGTGAAGATCTCGCCGCCGGCAGGTCGGCGCTGGACGCCGGCCGCCTGCTGCGCCCGGCCGATCTCGGTCTGCTCGCATCGCTGGGCATCGCCGAAGTCCCGGTACGGCGCCGGCTGCGCGTTGCGTTCTTCTCGACCGGTGACGAGCTGCGCTCGATCGGCGAGCCGCTGCAGGCCGGCCAGGTCTATGACAGCAATCGCTACACCTTGTTCGGCATGTTGTCGCGCCTCGACGTCGATCTGATCGACATGGGCGTCGTGCCGGACCACCCCGATGCGCTCGAGCAGGCGGTTCGCAGCGCCGCGCAATGCGCCGACGCGATCATCTCGTCCGGCGGGGTATCGGTCGGCGAGGCCGATTTCACTCGCAAGATCATGGCACGGCTCGGCGACGTCGCGTTCTGGACCATCGCCATGCGCCCCGGACGCCCTCTGGCGTTCGGCCGTATCGGCGACGCTTTCTATTTTGGCCTGCCGGGCAATCCGGTCGCAGTGATGATCACTTTCTACTTCTTCGCGCGAGCCGCGCTCCTGCGGCTGATGGGCGCCGCCGCGGAGCCGGCACTTTTCACGCCGGCGCGTTCGCTGGAGACGCTGCGCAAGAAGCCGGGCCGGACCGAGTACCAGCGGGCGATCGCCATGCCAGCGCCCGGCGGTGGCCTGCAAGTCCAGAGCACCGGCAGCCAGGGCTCCGGCGTACTGCGCTCGATGTCGCGCGCCAACTGCATCGTGGTGCTGCACCACGACCAGGCGTCGGTGCCAGTCGGTGGGATGGTTGACTGCCTGCTGTTCGACGGATTGATCTGAATCCGAGCGAGGCGCAACCTTGATCTGCCAGTCACTTCAGTATTCCGAAAGGCCGTATTCTTTGACGCCAATCGGTTAGACTTCGCTCGCTTCGCGCGGTCGCCGAGTTTTGAGATCAAACGGGTATTTCTGGATGGAAGTGGCATGACGGTAGTCCGAATCGCCGCAGCCGTCGCGATGATTCTGCTCGTCGTGCACGGTGTGCATGCACAATCCTCAGCACAAACTGCGGCGCGCAGCGAAACGCTGACTCTGCGAGAGAGCGGTCGTATCCTTCAGGAATCCAGCCGAGCTGTCCGCCTATCGCGCCGGCAACTCGAGGGCACCTCCGCCGATGTCAGAAGGGCCGATGTCGGCCCCAATCCAATGCTCTCGGCCGGTGCATCAAACACTGTGCCCAGGCGCTATCGATTGCCCGACGCCGACTGGATCGTCCGCCTGGAACAGCTGATCGAACGAGGCGGCAAACGTGAATTGCGGGTTTCGGCGGCGAGAGCGCTGGAACGTGCGGCGCGCCTCGATGTATTGGAGACGAGCCGCCAGCAGCGGGTCATGTTAGCCGGCGCCTATTTCGACCTAGTATCGGCGCAACAGGCAGTTGAACTTGCGAGCGAAACGCTTGCTGGTTACCGAAGATTGCGCACCGCGGCTGAGCGTCGGCTGCAGGCCGGTGATATTGCCCAGGTCGACGTGTTCCGGTTGCGGGTCGAAGAAGGCCGCGCTCAAAACGAGGCCAGAGCCGCAGCCGGGAGCCTCGAACAAGCCCAGATCGCTCTCGCTGCGGTGCTCGGCATCGAGGCCCGTGCGCCGGGTCTGTTCGCCGAGGACGATTTTCTTGGCCTGACAGAAGTCTCGCCGCAGGAAACGGCGCTTGAACGAGCGCTCGAACAGCGCCCCGATGTGGCCGCCCTTCTGGCCCGTATTGAAGCGCTGGCGCAGGTCCGCAATCTGGCCGCCGCCCAACGAACACGCGACGTCACCATTGGCGTTCAGACTGAGCGTTCGCCATCGTTTGGCGGCAATGTATTTGGGATCAGTGCTTCGATCCCTCTGTTCCTCAACAACGATTTCTCGGGCGATATCGCACGCGCCGACGCAGATCTCGCGACGGCCAGGGAAGATCTCGAGCGCGTCAGGGGTCTGGTGCGCATAGAGGTCGCCCGCGCTAGCGCGCAAGCCGCCTCGGCGTTCGAGCGGGCTCGCCGGATCGAGCAGGTTTCTTTGCCCGAGGCGGGACGCGCGGCTTCCGCCATCGAGTTCGCTTTTTCGCGCGGCGCCGCCACGCTTACTGACCTGTTCGATGCCCGCCGCCAATTGACGGCTGTGCGTGCCGAGGCGCTGGCCACCCGAGCGGACTATTCCAAGGCTGTCGTGGCCTGGCGCGAGGCGGTGCACCACGAGGAACTGCCCTGATGAGCTCTCGTTTTAGCATTGCTCCGGCCTTGTTGGCTCTGGTGTTGCTGCCTGCCTGCCAAAAGTCGGCCGAGCCGATTGCGCCACCTTTGCCTGGTGCGAGTGTCGAGGGCGATGTCGTCGCGTTTCCCAAGGATAGCCCGCAGCTTCTGACCTTGCGGACGGTCCCTGTGGTCGCAGAGCGGGAGAGCCGCGTGCGCATCATCGGGCGCACTGGCTGGGATGAGACACGGACCACACGGGTCAGCACTCCCTTGAACGGACGCGTCACTTCTGTCGAAGCGATGCCTGGCAGTCCGGTCAAAAAAGGCCAGATTCTGGCGGTCCTGTCGTCGCCGGAGTTTGGGCAGACGCAGGCTGACGCCAAGCGGGCAGAATCTGAATTGCAGTTCGCCAATCGAAGCTTGGCCAGAGCCAAGGAGCTCTATCAGGCGGGCGTTATTCCACTGAAAGATCTTCATGTCTCTGAAAATGACAACCAAAGAGCCCGAGCCGAGCGCGAACGCACGCAGGCCAAGGAACGGCTCTATGGTGGCAGCGCTGCCATAGACCAGCAGTATCGAATCGTCTCCCCGATCGACGGCGTGGTAGTGCAGCGCCAAGTCACCGTAGGTCAAGAAGTGCGTTCAGACCAACCCGGCGACCAGTCTCTGTTCGTGATTTCGAACCCCTCTCGACTCTGGGTGGTTCTCGATGTCCCTGAGGTGCTCGCCGGCGAAGTGCAGATCGGCGAAATCGTTCGAATCTCTGTCGCGGCCTTGCCAGGCGAGGTCTTTTTGGCGAAGGTTGAATACGTGGCGGATTTCATCGACCCCCAGACGCGCACGGTCCGGGCCCGTGCCGCGCTTGACAACCGCGACCGCCGCCTGAAGGCCGAGATGTACATCACAGCGGAGGTTGAAATCCCGCCTTCGAGCGCGCTGAAGGTGCCCAGCACGTCGGCCTATCTTCTCGGCGATACCTACTACGCATTCGTCGAAGAATCACCCGGACGATTCGTTCGGCGGGCCCTCAAAGCAAATGAAAGCACGCTCGGCTCGATGCGGATCAGCAGCGGTCTCGCGGCGGGCGAAAAGGTGGTCGTCGATGGGTCGTTGCTGCTTCAGCAATTGATCAACCAGAAGGCAACTGCACCAGTCAAGAGAATTGCGACAGAGCCCAAATGATCCATCGCATCGTCAGCGTGTCTCTTCACCAACCGCTGGTCGTACTGCTGGCGGTCGTTGTGTTTGTCGGTGCTGGTCTGTTGGCCTTCAAGAATCTGCCCGTGGAAGCATTCCCCGATGTCACAGACACTCAGGTAACCATCATCACGCTCTATCCAGGGCGAGCTGCTGAGGAAGTCGAGCGGCAGGTGACGATTCCAATCGAGGTCGCACTATCGGGCGTTCCCCACGCCGTCCGAGTTTTTTCGCACACCCAGTTCGGCCTTTCGTTCATGGTGGTCACATTCAACGACAAGGCGGACGACTACTTTGCCCGCCAGCAGATCTCAGAACGACTTCGCAGTGCCGAATTGCCCGATGGTGTGCAACCCGAACTCGCAGCGCTGACATCCGCGATCAGCGAGATCTACCGTTACAGGGTCCGCGCCGATCATTTGAACTCAACCGAACTGCGCACCATCCAGAATTGGGTCATGGAGCGGCAGCTCAAGACGGTACCGGGTGTCGCGGATGTCATCAGTTTTGGCGGTCTGATCAAGACCTATGAGGTCCAGCCAGACGTCTTGAAAATGCGGGATTACAAGATTTCGCTTGGGCAGTTGGCCGAAGCCGTGGGCAAGTCCAATGCCAACACCGGCGGCGGTTACGTAGAACACGGACGGCAGCAATTCCTCATTCGCGGAATCGGGCTCCTGCGCAGCGCGGCAGACCTGGAGAACGTGCCCGTTACTCAATTCAATGGCAGCCCCATTCTGGTTAAGGATATTGCACGGGTCACGGTTGGCAGCGTGCCGCGACAAGGTGTTGCCGGCCAGGACGACGACGACGACATAGTCTACGGTATGGTGCTGATGCGCAAACGCGAAAACGCGTCCGTGGTCCTCGACGCGGTCAAGGCCAGGATCGAGCAGCTCAACAAGACGCAGCTGCCACCCGGCGTCAAAATCGAGCCCTTCTACGATCGCAGCTGGCTGATCGAGCGTACGCTCAAGACTGTCTTCACCAACCTGCTGGAGGGCGCGGCCCTGGTCAGTGTGGTGCTCTACCTGTTCCTGAAGAATATGCGGGCCGCCGCAATCGTGGCATCGATCATTCCACTGTCGCTGCTTGGCACCTTCCTGGGGCTCACGTGGATCGGAATTCCAGCCAACCTGCTGTCGCTCGGCGCGATGGATTTCGGCATCATCGTCGACGGCGCTGTCATTGTGGTCGAGCACATCTTCCATCGATTACAGCTGCTGCCGGATGGGGCGGACCGTAAGGCCAAGATGAACGCCGTGCTGTCCGCGACGACGGAGGTCGGACGCCCCACTGTCTTCTCGATGCTGATCATCATCGCAGCCCATATTCCTATCTTCACCTTGCAGCGCCATGAAGGCCGCATTTTTGCGCCGATGGCGTATTCGGTCGTTTCAGCGCTGATCGCGTCCCTGCTGCTTTCTCTGACACTGGTGCCACTGCTCTGCCACTGGCTTTTGAGAGGCAATCTCGATCACCGGGAACCGGGAATCGTCACGCGCTGCAAGAATTCCTATGCGCCGGTCCTGCGCTGGGCGCTGAGCAGGAAGAAGATCGTGCTGAGCATCGCCGGTATCTCTCTGGCCGGCGCGATCGTTGCGGGCTCCCGCCTGGGATCGGAATTTCTG
The DNA here is from genome assembly GCA_043757735.1 of Burkholderiaceae bacterium. Lineage (GTDB taxonomy): Bacteria > Pseudomonadota > Gammaproteobacteria > Burkholderiales > Burkholderiaceae_E > Quisquiliibacterium. The sequence continues at coordinate 1,712 of JAYVOV010000007.1, read as the reverse complement.
CCGGAGCTCAACGAAGGCAGCGTCTGGCTGGTGGCAGTACTCGATCCCTCCGTTTCGATATCCGAGGCGCAGCTGCAGGCACGCAGGATCCGTGATCTGGTCCGGAAAAGCCCGGAGGTCGAGTCGGTGATCTCCAAGCTCGGACGACCGGAAGATGGCACCGATCCCAAAATCGCCAGCCAACTCGAGGCGCTTGTCGTCATGAGCGCTGAAGACACCTGGAAGCGCGGCCTCACCAAGAAGCAGGTGCTCGCCGAAATCGAGCGCAACGTTCAAGGCTCTTTGCCTGGGGTTACCTTGAATTTTTCTCAACCGGTTCGAGCCAACGTGCTGGAGTCGATTTCCCAAATAGACGGTCAGATCGTCATCAAGATCAGCGGCGACAACCTCGGCACCCTGCGCACCTACGGTCAGGCTATCCTCAAGGAGGTGCGCGGCGTGGCTGGCGTGTCGCGAGCATTCATCGATCGCGACGGCTTGCTGCCACAATACCGCATCGAAATCGATCGAAGCCGTGCAGGCCGCTATGGCCTCAATGTCAATCAAGTTCAGGACGTAATCGAAACCGCACTCGCCGGAAAATCTGTCAGCTACATCTACGAAGGACAACGCAAGTTCGCGGTAACGGTTCGGCTGCCCGAGGGCGATCGAGGTCTGGCACGCATCCGCGAACTCGTCGTCGCCACCCCGACCGGCGCCTACGTTCCTTTGGCTGAAATCGCCCGCTTCGAGACAGTGAGCGGCGCAATGGATATAGGGCGTGAAGCCGGACAGCGCGTGGTGTCGCTCGGGGTGTACATCCAGGATCGTGACATGGGCAGCGTCGTCAATGACATGCAGCGGGCCGTTGCCGCCACTATCAAACTTCAGCCTGGCTACGAGATCACCTGGGCTGGCGAGTTCGAGAATCAGGAACGCGCGATGGGCCGTCTGGCGTGGGTAGTGCCATTGTCGATCCTGATCATCTTCATGCTGCTCTTCAACGCTTTCGGCTCGCTTAAGAATGCATCGCTGATCATCGCCAACATTCCTTTCGCGATGATCGGCGGAATTCTCGCCCTATACCTCACCGGCATCCCGCTATCCGTCTCGGCCGCAATCGGGTTCATTGCCTTGTTCGGACAGGCGGTACTCAACGGGGTCGTGTTGCTATCTCATTTCGAGCATCTGCGATCGCACGGCGAAGACGTTTACGATGCGGTTTTCAGGGGATCTTTGGATCGCCTTCGGACCGTGCTGATGACCGCCCTTCTGGCGTCTCTAGGTCTGCTGCCCATGGCCCTGTCAACCGCCATCGGTTCTGAAACCCAGCGGCCGCTCGCCATTGTCATCATTGGAGGCCTGATCAGCGCCACCCTGCTGACTCTGCTGGTGCTGCCAACCTTGTATGTCTGGGTGCACAGCAAAGAGGACGACCCCGAACCAACCTCGGCCTGAAACGAAACTTGGCGCGGCAGACGCCCAAGCACAGTGCCAGGCTGCAGCCGTCTTGAACCGATCGGTGCAGCCGGGTTCCAGCCGAACAAATTACTTCTTGACGCTCAGCGTGCCCGGCAGGCTGGCGTAGAACGCAGCCAGATTGCGAACGTCGTCGCGGCTGAGCTGCTTGGCCTGTCCGGCCATGATCGCGTTCTTGCGCGCGTCAGAGCGATAGTCGAGCAGCGCACGCTCGATGAAGTCCTTGTGCTGGCCCGCAAGCTTGGGATACGACG
>JAYVOV010000006.1:0-10902 GCA_043757735.1 Burkholderiaceae bacterium | reverse complement strand
TGCGTCACGTCAGTGAACTGGCTTATTCCGACTACATCCGGAGCGAGTTGCCGAGCAATGAATACTTTGGCGAACTCGCCCGCGAAAAACTCGTCTACTACCCCACCGTGACCCGCGAGCCCTATATCAACCGGGGCCGCATCACCCAGGTCATCGAGAATGGCCGGCTGGCCGGCGACACCGGGCTCGCGGCGCTGTCGCCCGACACCGACCGGGTGATGCTGTGCGGCAGCCCGAGCATGCTCAGTGACACCTGCGCGATGCTGGTGGCGCGGGGTTTCAAGGGCTCGCCCCAACGCGGCGTGCCGGGCGACTATGTGATCGAGCGGGCGTTCGTCGACAAGTAGTTCGCGGCAACAGGTGCGCCGGTTCAGCGCCGGTTCAGCGCTTGCTGCGCAGTTTGCGCAAGGCGGCGATCTGCGCCGCCATGACTACGAACTCCGACTGGGCGCGAGCGAAGTCGATGTCGCTCTTGGCGTTCGCCATTGCCTCTTCGGCCGCCTTCTTGGCCGATTCGGCTTTGGCTTCGTCGAGATCGCGGCCACGGATGGCAGTGTCGGCCAGCACCGTGACGCGGTTGGGCTGAACTTCGAGAATGCCGCCCGCCACGAACACGAACTCTTCTTCCGCGCTGCCAACCAGCTTGATGCGCACTGCCCCCGGACGAATCCGGGTGATCAGCGGCGTGTGCTGAGGATAGATACCGAGCTCGCCGGACTCGCCGGGCAGAGCGACGAACTCGGCCTCACCCTCGAAAATCGAGGCTTCGGCGCTGACGACGTCGACATGAATGGTGTGGGCCATGGCGTTTCCTCGCTGATTACAGCGTCTTGGCCTTTTCGAAGGCCTCGTCGATCGCGCCGACCATGTAGAAGGCCTGCTCGGGCAAGGCATCGCATTCGCCGTCGACAATCATCTGGAAACCACGGATGGTTTCTTTCAACGGAACGATCTTGCCGGGCGAGCCGGTGAACACTTCGGCTACGTTGAACGGCTGCGACAGGAAGCGCTGGATCTTGCGGGCACGGGCCACCGACAGTTTGTCTTCGGGCGAGAGTTCGTCCATGCCGAGAATGGCGATGATGTCGCGCAGCTCCTTGTATTTCTGAAGCGTTGCCTGAACCCGGCGAGTCGTGTTGTAGTGCTCTTCGCCGATCACGTTCGGATCGAGCTGGCGCGAGGTGGAGTCGAGCGGGTCGACCGCGGGATAGATACCCAGCGAAGCGATGTCGCGCGACAGCACCACGGTGGCGTCAAGGTGGGCGAAGGTGGTGGCGGGCGAGGGGTCGGTCAAGTCGTCCGCCGGCACGTACACAGCCTGAATGGAGGTGATGGAACCCACCTTGGTCGACGTGATCCGCTCCTGCAGACGGCCCATTTCTTCGGCAAGGGTAGGCTGATAGCCCACCGCGGAGGGCATCCGGCCCAGCAGCGCGGACACTTCGGTGCCGGCCAGTGTGTACCGGTAGATGTTGTCGATGAACAGCAGGATGTCGCGGCCTTCATCGCGAAACTTCTCGGCCATGGTCAGGCCGGTCAGGGCCACGCGCAGACGGTTGCCCGGGGGTTCGTTCATCTGGCCGAACACCATGGCGACCTTGTCGAGAACGTTCGACTCTTCCATCTCGTGATAGAAGTCGTTGCCCTCGCGAGTGCGCTCGCCGACACCGGCAAACACCGAGTAACCGCCGTAACTCTTGGCGATGTTGTTGATGAGTTCCATCATGTTCACGGTCTTGCCGACACCGGCGCCGCCAAACAGCCCCACTTTGCCGCCCTTGGCGAACGGGCAGATCAGGTCGATGACTTTGATGCCGGTGGGGAGCAGTTCGACTGACGGGGAAAGCTCGTCGAATTTGGGCGCCGGCTGGTGAATGGCGCGCCGGTCTTCGGTCGCGATCGGGCCGGCGTCGTCGATGGGTCGACCCAGGACGTCCATGATGCGGCCGAGGGTTGCGGTGCCGACCGGCACCTCGATGCCCTTGCCCGTGCCATTGACAGGCATGCCGCGACGCAGACCATCCGACGAGCCCATGGCGATGGTGCGAACCACGCCGTCACCCAGCTGCTGCTGTACTTCGAAGGTCAGACCCTTCTCGGCCAACGAGTCGCCGGAATCACCGAGCACGAGTGCGTCGTATACCCGCGGCATGCTGTCGCGCGGAAATTGAATGTCGACCACTGCGCCGATGCACTGAACGATATGCCCTTGTGCCATGTCCGTAATCCTCAGTCTCTTGATAGCTCGCTGTCCGCAGGCACGTTGCCGCACCGGGCGTTCAGCCTTAAACAGCTGCTGCGCCCGCCACGATTTCCGAAAGTTCTTTCGTGATCGCGGCCTGACGCGCCTTGTTGTAGGTGAGTTGCAGGTCTTCGATGACCTTCTTGGCGTTGTCTGACGCCGCCTTCATGGCCACCATGCGGGCGCTCTGCTCGCTGGCCATGTTTTCGGCAACCGCCTGATACACCAGCGACTCGATGTAACGCACCAGCAGGTCGTCGAGCACCGATTGAGCGTCCGGCTCGTACAGGTAGTCCCATGAATACTCGTGGGATTCTTTCTGCAGACGCTCGGGCGACAGCGGCAGCAGCCGCTCGATCACCGGCTCCTGTTTCATCGTGTTGATGAAGCGGGTGTAGCAGATGAAAACCTGATCGATTTCGCCGCGCGTGTAGGCGTCGAGTTGAACCTTGACCGGGCCGATCAGTTTTTCGAGGTGCGGTGCATCGCCCATCTGGACAACGTGCGACACCACCTTGGCGCCGATGCGGTTCAGGAACCCGAAGCCCTTGTTGCCGATCGCGCTGGTGATGACCGACTCACCGGCTGAAGTCAGCTCCTTGAGCTTGACGGTGACCGCCCGCAGGATGTTCGTGTTGAGGCCGCCGCACAGACCTTTGTCTGTGGTGATGACGATCAGGCCCGCCCCCTTCACTGAATCGTGGTGGACCAGGAAGGGATGATGGTATTCGGGGTTGGCCGTTGCGAGCTGAGCCGCAATGTTGCGGATCTTGTCAGCGTACGGCCGCGCACGACGCATGCGGTCCTGCGCCTTGCGCATCTTGGACGCAGCGACCATCTCCATCGCCTTCGTGATCTTGCGCGTGTTTTGCACGCTCTTGATCTTGGTCCGGATCTCTTTGCTTCCGGGCATCTCGGTTCCTTGTCTGGCGCCGTGGATCGGAGCGTCCCGTGTTCACGGGACGCCAGCCAGCGCGGGGGGCTTTTAGTAAGCGCCGCTCTTCTTGAAATCCTTGAGCAGCTCGTGGAGCTGCACTTCGATTTCCTTGCTGAACTTCTTGTCGCGCTCGATGCCTTCGACCAGGCTGGCGAACTTCGCTTTGGCGTGTTCGCGCAGCGCTTTTTCGGCGGCCAGCGCTTTGGCCACTTCGATGTCGTCGAAATAGCCGTTGTTGATGCCGAACAGCGTGAGAGCCATCTCCCAGACCTGCAAAGGCTGGTACTGCGGCTGCTTCATCAGTTCGGTGACCAGACGGCCACGCTCGAGCTGCTTGCGGGTGGCTTCGTCGAGATCGGAAGCGAACTGCGCGAACGCCGCCAGTTCACGATACTGGGCCAGCGCCAGACGTACACCGCCACCCAGCTTCTTGATGATGTCGGTCTGCGCCGCACCACCCACCCGCGAAACCGATACCCCGGCGTTGATGGCTGGACGGACACCCGCGTTGAAGAGGTCGGTTTCGAGGAAGATCTGACCGTCGGTGATCGAGATCACGTTGGTCGGCACGAATGCAGACACGTCGCCGGCCTGCGTTTCGATGATCGGCAGCGCAGTGAGCGAGCCGGTTTTTCCTTTGACTTCACCCTTGGTGAATTTCTCGACGTAAGCCGCGTTGACTCGGGCTGCACGTTCGAGCAGACGCGAGTGGAGATAGAACACGTCGCCTGGGTAGGCTTCGCGACCCGGGGGGCGGCGCAGCAGCAGCGAAACCTGACGGTACGCGACGGCCTGTTTGGAGAGGTCGTCATAAATGATGAGCGCGTCTTCGCCGCGATCGCGGAAGTACTCGCCCATGGTGCAGCCGGAGTAGGCTGCGATGTACTGCATCGCGGCTGATTCCGAGGCGGTGGCAGCGACCACGACGGTGAATGCCATCGCGCCGTTTTCTTCGAGCTTGCGAACCACGGTGGCGACGGTGGACGCTTTCTGACCGATCGCCACGTAGACGCAGTAAACGCCCTTGCCCTTCTGATTGATGATCGTGTCGACCGCGACTGCGGTCTTGCCAGTCTGGCGGTCGCCGATAATCAGCTCGCGCTGGCCACGACCCACCGGCACCATCGCGTCGATAGCCTTCAGGCCGGTCTGCACCGGCTGGGACACCGATTGACGGGCGATCACGCCGGGTGCAACCTTTTCGATCACGTCGGTCATCTTCGCGTTGATCGGGCCTTTGCCGTCGATCGGCTGACCCAGCGAGTTGACGACGCGGCCGAGCAGTTCAGGGCCGACCGGCACATCGAGGATTCGGCCGGTCGCCTTGACGACGTCGCCTTCCGAGATGTGCTCGTATTCACCCAGCACAACTGCACCGACCGAGTCGCGCTCGAGGTTCAGCGCAAGGCCGAAGGTGTTGCCGGGAAACTCGATCATTTCACCCTGCATCACGTTCGACAAACCGTGAACGCGGCAGATACCGTCTGTAACAGACACGACGGTGCCCTGGTTACGGGTATCTGCAGAAACCTGCAGGTTCTGGATCTTGCTCTTGAGAAGTTCGCTGATCTCAGCCGGATTGAGCTGCATGAGACTCTCCTGATTCCTTTCGACGCACCGGAAAATCCGGCTGCGTTATGCCTTGAGAACGCTTGCCAGCTGCGCGAGTTTTCCGCGAACCGACGCGTCCATGACCTCATCGCCCACCTGTACCGAGATACCCCCGATCAGGTCGGCGTCGACCGATACCGTTACCTTCACCGCGCGCCCGTACTTGGCCTGCAGGGTTCCGACGATGTCGGCCACCTGCGCGTCCGACATCGGGAACGCTGAAACCACCTGCGCATCGACCACATTTTCGTGCCTGCTGCGCAGTGCTTCATAGTGCTGGGCGATTTCAGGCAACACTTCCAGGCGCTCGTTTTCCGACAACACCCGGACGAAGTTGATTTGTTCGGGGTTCAGCTGACCTGATGCGTCCGCCACCAGCTCGGCCACCTGAACGGTGGTAAGCCGCGGGTTGCCGAGCAGTTCGCGGGCCGTGTCGTTGCCGGCCACCGTTGCAAGACGCTCGAGGGCGTCGGACCACGATGGCAGGGACCCGGCCTCACGCGCCAGCTTGAAGACAGCTTCTGCGTAGGGGCGGGCGATGGTGAGTGACTCGGCCATGCTCGGATTCCTAGCGCAGTTCGTTCTTCAGGTTGCCCAGAAGCTCGGCATGGCGGTTCGCGTCGATCTCGCGGCGCAGGATGCGTTCGGCACCCGCGACGGCGAGCTCTGCGACCTGGTCACGCAGTTGCTCCTTGGCGCGCTGAGCGGCCAGACCTGCTTCTTCTTCGGCGGCCTTTTTGGCGGCGGTCACGATTCGGCCGGCTTCTGCACGGGCTTCTTCGAGAACCAGACCAGCCTGACGTTCAGCGCCCGAGCGGACCTCGGCGGCGCCATCACGGGCCTTCTTCAGTTCGTCGGCTACGCGGCGTTCAGCTGAAGCCAGATCGGCTTTGGCTTTGTCCGCGGCAGCCAGGCCATCGGCGATGCGCTTGGAGCGCTCGTCCAGTGACTTGATGATCGGCGGCCAGACGAGCTTTGCGGTAAACCACCAGAGTGCGAGAAAAACCGCAATCTGGACGAACAATGTCGCATTGATGTTCACGAGTGACTTCCTTTACTGGAGAAGTCGAGTGGGGCTCGCCCGGCTCAGCCTTTGAAGGGGTTGGCGAACGCGAACATCATCGCGATACCGACACCGATCAGGAATGCCGCGTCGATCAGGCCGGCAAGAAGAAACATCTTGGTCTGCAGCTTGTCCATGAGTTCGGGCTGGCGGGCTGCGCCCTCGATGTACTTGCCACCCATCATGCCGATACCGATGCACGCGCCGAGCGCGCCCAGACCGATGATGAGACCGCAAGCGATGGCAACCAGAGCAACGTTGGTCATGATGACTCCTTCTGTTGAAAACGTCTGAAACAAAGAGATTGAAAAGGCAGAAACTCGAGAGAACAGCGATGTTGCCGATTGTCAGTGGCCTTCGTGCGCCTGACCAAGATAAACCAGCGTGAGCATCATGAAAATGAAGCCCTGCAGCAAGACGATCAGGAGGTGGAAGATGCCCCAGCCCAGGCCCAGCACAAAATGCAGGCCGGCTCCCCAAACGGTAGCAGTGGCGCCCAGCAGGGCGATCAGCATGAAGACCAGTTCACCAGCGAACATGTTGCCGAACAACCGCATGCCCAGCGAAACACAGCGGGCAGCGTATTCGATCATCTGCAGGAAGAAATTGAACGGCGCCAGTACGAGTCCGCTGCCAAAGGGCGCGGCGAACAACTCGCGAACGAAGCCGCCGGGGTGCTTGATCTTGATGCCGTAGTAGATGGTCGAGAAAAGGATGACGATCGCCAGCGACAAAGTGCCGTTGAGGTCTGCGGTGGGGACCACGCGCAGATAGGCATGATGGGGATCGCGGCCGGTGGCCGAGAACCACATCTCCCAGGCCCTGGGCAGAAGGTCGAGCGGCAGGAAGTCCATGGAGTTCATCAGCACGATCCAGAGGAACGAGCAAAACGCCAGGGGAGCAATATAGGTGAGGTCGCCTTTGACGATCGAGCGTGCTTGTTCATGCACGAATTCAACAATCGATTCAAAAGCCCCGGCAAACCGCCCGGGGACGCCGGCGTTGATCTTGCTCGCGGCGCGCAGCATGAGTGCGCCGGCAATCACCGCCGTCAGCACCGAGAAGAACACGGTGTCCCAGTTGACGATTGAAAAGTCGACAATGGACTTCTGCACCTCACCCGTGCCATTGAAATGGGTCAGGTGATGAACGATGTACTCGGAGGGGGTCAGTGCGTTCGCGTCGGCAGCCATGGCTTCAGTTTGTTCTTTGTTCAGTGTCCAGTTTCGACGTCGGTGCTACTTGCAGATCCGGTTTTCTTCAGCGGCGGCCAATCGCGCGGCGCATCTTTGACGATGAGCATTGCGAACAGCGGCGCCTTCAGGGCAACGATCAGTCCAAGCACCAGCGGCAGCCATTGAAGACCGGGAACCGCGTGCACCACCCACGCCAGCAAGCCTATCGTCAGACCAATCTTGGCAAACTCGCCCAGGAAGAAGATGACCGGATAAGACTCCGGAGACCGCCCCCTGTGCATTGCCAGACGCAACGCAAACAAGGCATTCGGGACCAACGCCGCCATGCCGCCGAGCACAAAAAACTTGGCGCTCGCCCAGCCGAAAACCACACCGGTGAAAACACCGAGAACGATGATCGAGGCAGATTGCAAACCGATTGCTGTGAACATGCTGCTGCTGACTACTTGGTACTGCTAACTGTTGAATCAAATTGATGTTGCTAACCTACGGTGTTGCTAAGCTATGTTGTTGCTAACCTACGCTATTCGCTGACAGCAGCCCGGCTTGCGGCAGGCAAGACCAAAGATTATAAAGGCTTGCCCTAAATGGGTCAAATAGTCTTATACAAGACCGGCCCCGAGGCGCCCGCTGGTGTTGCAACGCAACACTGTTTCGTCAACTTTCCGTCAACTTTCCGTCAACTGAAAACGGACCCACAACCGGGGGTCACCCGGCTGGCGAGCTTACCTGGACGCGGACGGATTAAATCATGAGCCCGAGTTCCCCCTGAGTTTCCAGGGGTCATTCGTCGTCGCGCGCAAACCCGCGGCGCAAGATCAGTTTTTCATCCATCAGCCTTCGCGGAGGTCGACATGCGTCGAGCGGTGCTATCCCTCATTGTCTGCCTCGCGGCTGCACCGGCCGTGGCGCCGGCTCGAACTCAAACTCAAACTCAAACTCAAACTCAAGCCCAAACCCGAACCCAGGCCCAGTCCGATTCGCCCGCGGCGTCCGCCGCGCCCGCGTCATCTGCACGCCTGCGCGAGCACGCCACTGCCGTCGTCAAGGTTGAAGCGCGGGCGCTGGACGGGGCCAGCAGCGCCAGCTCGCTGGGCGCGCGGCGCAGCGGCTCGGGCGTGATCATCGCCGAGCGCCTGGTGCTCACCATCGGTTACCTGCTGCTCGAGGTCGAAGCGGTCGAGGTCACCACGGCATCGGGCCGCAAAGTGCCGGGCAGTGTTGCGGGCTACGACCACGCCAGCGGGTTCGGGCTGGTGCGAACGGCACTGCCCATGGACGGCACGCGGATCGAACTGGGTGATTCGGACCGGGTCGCGGAACGCCAGAAGGTGCTCACCGTCGGACAGGGCGAGGCTGAGGCGACAGAACTGATGGTGGTGTCACGCAAACCGTTCGCCGGCAGCTGGGAATATCTGCTCGAGCGGCCCATCTTTACTTTCCCGCCAGTCAACAACTGGAGCGGCGCCGCACTGATCGCCGAAGACGGCCGACTGGTGGGCATCGGCTCGCTCATCGTCAATGACGCGGCCGGCGACCGGCAGGGGGTGCCTGGCAATCTGTTCGTGCCGGTCAATCTGCTCAAGCCGATCCTGTCCGATCTGCTCGCCAATGGCCGGCGATCCTCGCCGGTTCAGCCGTGGCTTGGCCTGACCACCGAACTCGTGCGTGGCCATCTGATGGTGATCAGGGTCTCCAAGAGCGGTCCGGCAGACCAGGCGGGTGTCGACCCAGGCGACATCATCGTCGGGGTGGGTGGCGACAAGGTGATCGACCAGGCCGATTTTTATCGCCGGCTCTGGAAGCTCGGGCCGGCCGGCACTGAAGTCAAGCTGCGCGTGCTCAAGGGCGGCGATGTCAAGGAATTGCCGGTGCGCTCGATCGACCGGATGGAAGTGCTGGCACGCCCGACCGGGGTGTAAGACCGGGGCGCAGGACCACATCGAACGCAGCCAGGGCAGTCACGCGGCGTCTTATGGATAGCTCAGGAGGCACGCGCGGCCATCGCCTGCTCAGCGAGTTCGCGCAGTCGATGTTTCTGGATCTTGGTGGCGTTCGTGCCTTCGGTGACCGGGAAAGCGTCGATCGGGAACGCACGAACCGGTACCTTGTAGCGGGCCAGCCGCGCGGCCACGTAAGCGATCAGGCCGGCTTCGTCAAGCGCGGCGCCCGCCTTCAGCGTGACGAAGGCCACCGGCCGCAGTGCGCCGCCCGTGTTCATGCCGACCACCTGGCAGCCGTCGATGCCCTCGTACTGCTGCGCGCATTCCTCGATCTCCGTCGGGCTGACCAGAAAGCCACCGAGGCGCAGAGAGTCTCCCATCCGGGTCAGAAAAACGAAGCGGCCGTCGGCCTGGGTGTACCCGAGGTCGCCCGAGCGATACCAGCCACCCTCGCCGATCGACTCGGCAGTGGCCTGCGGGTTGCCGAAGTATTCGACCATGCGCGAAGACGGGCACAAGAACTCGAGTTCGCCGGATTGCCCGTGCGGCAGCACTTCGGCTGACTGCGGATCGCGGGCGCGCACGCGCGCCGCCGCGCTCACTGGACGCCCGCCCGCCAGGCGCCGCTCCTCAAGGGGCGCGTGTTCGGACTGGCGCGAAAAAAGCGCCTGGATTTCGCTGATGCCATACAGGCCGACCAGGCTCATGCCGCGTGCCTGTGCACGCTCGACGATGTCGGTCATCGCCGGGTTGAATGCGGCGTAACCAACGAAGCGGATAGTCGGAAATGCCGGCGTGCGATCGGTGATCGCGAGCAGTTGCGCGATCGCTTCGTCGGTGGCGTTCAGGTGGGTGGCCTGGTGGCGCTCGATCAGCTCGGCCGCCAGGCGCGCGTCCCAGGCCGGCAGCATCGCGAACGGCCGGCCGGCGGCGAGCATCGCCAGGGCATTGGCGACACCAAACACACCGCACAGCGGCGGCGCCAGCAGCATCGAAGCACGGGCATCGATGTCGTAGCCGGCGATGACATCGAAGGCGTGCGAGACCAGGGTGCGCTGATCGTGCAGCACGAACTTCGGCGCCCGGGTGGTGCCGGACGTGGTGAAGATGGCGCAGCCGCTGGCGGGTGTCGCGGCATCGTCGGCCAGGGGCTGGCGCGCGATGCATTCGGCGTATCGATACAGCCTGATCTGCGCCGGCAGCGCTGCGCTCAGTGCGGCCGCGCGGTCGATGTGCGTCGATTCGCCCTCGTCGTACGCGACCACCGCTTCGAGCGCGCCGAGGGCCGACGGCGGACAGCCCGCCAGCACGCCGACAAAATCGGCCTTGTCGAAAGCCGGCCACGTGACCAGCAGCTTCAGGCCCGATCGGCCGACGATGTCGCCCAGCTCGGCGGATCGAAACCGGGTGTTGACCGCTACCGCGATAGCGCCCAGACGGGCGCAGCCAAAGAACACCGCCAGCCAGGCAGTGACGTTGGGCAGCCAGACGCCGACCCGATCGCCTGGACCCACCCCACGTTCGCGCAGGAAAGCAGCAAAGCGCGCGCTTTCGTCAATGAGCGCGGCATAAGAAACCGCGCGATCACGGTCGAAGAATGCGCTGACCGACGCATCGTGATGCTGAGCCAGCAAAGCCGGCAATGTCTGGGGAGCGGGCATGCAGGCGAGTATAGCGAGCGTCCCTGCCGACCGCGACCCGGGCGGCAGGGACGCTGTCGGCGTTGCTTCCTAAAAAGTGACCACGCTGCGGATCGACTCGCCGCTGTGCATCAGGTCAAAAGCCCGATTGATTTCAGACAAGGGCATGACGTGCGTGATCAGGTCGTCGATGTTGATCTTGCCGTCCATGTACCAGTCGACGATCTTCGGCACGTCGGTGCGGCCGCGCGCTCCGCCGAAAGCTGAGCC
>JAYVOV010000005.1:0-10918 GCA_043757735.1 Burkholderiaceae bacterium | reverse complement strand
AAGGCGGCTCGAACCAGCCAAAGGTCTTGCAACTCTCGCCCAGCGCGGAAGCCTTCACGGTGTCGGTGATGGGCACGATCCCGGATGCGAACGCGGTTTCGTTTACGAACTGGAAGACCGATGACTCGGTCGTGGCGTTTGAGCGGAATAACCGGATCTTGGAAATGTTCCGACCAACCGGCCCCGACGGAACCGAAACCACCGGCTGATCGTTTTGGTCAACGTCCACCAGGTTGCTGGCCGGAGAAGGCGCGGATTCCTCGCCCCAGTCGGTGACATAAGTGGCGATATAGGCGCGGGTGTCCACCAGGCGCTGCACGCCATCCGGGAGCCCGCCGGCTTCTGACGACTTGAGACTGAGCACGTTCGAGGCGAACCACTGTTCCACTGCTGGCCGGATCGCCTTTACCCGGTCCTCGTAGTGGATAACGATCGCCTCGGCGGCGCGCTGCGCATCGACCTGGAGCTTGCTGATCTGGTTGATGAGCTCGTCCTTGCTCTGCGACGCGGTGGACAGCGGCCAAGAGCGGTTGGCCTTGAACGTCTCCGGGTCGTAGGCCGCCACCACGGTGTCGATGATCCCATCCATCGCAAACGGCGGGTCACCGTAAAAGTTCTTGATCCCTGTCTCATTCGTGGGGAGCGCCGCCTGGTCCACGAACACCGCCGAGAACTCGCCAATCAGCCAATTGCGCAGCTCGTCGCGCTTGACGTAGGGTTGACCGTCATCGTTGGTCCCGATGAAGTTGGTCGTCAACTGGGAGAGGATGGCCGCGATCGCCGTTGCTTTGGTCGCGTTATAAATCACCGTCATGGATTACCCGCCCACATGGTCGTAGGTCATCATGCGGGCGGCGAGGCCGTAGATCTCTTCGGCGAATGAGGCGCGCGCCGCAGTGAGTTTCCCGGTCACGTCGGAGCGTGCGTAGAAGCTGGTGACCGCAGCGGCCTTGGTCACGCCAAGCCCCTGGCTCACAGCAAGGTCGAACGACTTGAGGATGGTCGACAGTTCGTTGCTCTTGCCCTTGAAGATCGCGTCGTTGAGGTTGAACATCTCATCGACCATCGTGCGCAGGGATGTCTTTTGGCCTGCGGTGAGAAATGCCGCTGCGAGCGTGTAGGGGTTGAGGATGTTGGAAAGATTCGTCTCCATCGCACCAGAGACCGTTGACGCATATCCGTAGGCGCAGATCGGGATGCAGTAGTAGGTCGAGTTCCAGAACCCGTCCAGCTTCGGGTCGAGCAGGAAAGCGTAGTTCGCCGAGTCAGTAATAGCGGTGCCGGTCCCGGCGATTCCCTTGACCACCTGGATCGGGTACTCGGGGCTGAACCCGTTGGCCGTCGTGCGCTGCGTGAGCGACAGAGCTCCAGCATTGGTCGCCCCGAACCAGTTCGGCGTCGAAGGCAGGCCCAGTTTGATGCACCACTCGATCGTGTCGATCATCTTGGCGATGTCGCCGGTACGCTCCTCGATGGTGTACTCATTGACCACACCAGGCACAGCCACTGGGGCGCCCGGCGCAGGGACTCCAAGCTGGCGCACCGCTGCGGTTAGGTCGGTGGCTTTCGGTCCACCGTCCCCCGTGTAGTAGGTGCGCTCGGTCGTGTCGTTGAATATCTGCCCACGGACGTAGTCGACCTGGCCTGCCTTGACCACCCACCCGGTTGACGGGTCCGTGTTGAAGGCACCACCGCTCACGCGCTGGAATCGGTAGATCGTCTGCGGGTTCGACACTGCGATGGTCGGCACTGCGGTTGAGTCGGCCTTGGCTGGCCGCAGATCACCGAATCGCAGATTCATGTTGTCGGCTCGAACCGCATCGGAGTCGGCCAACTTGCTGGATTCGACTGACGGTCGTATGCCGCCAACCTCCACAATCCTGATCGTGGTCATCAGTAGAACCTGCCGGCGCTGTTCGTCCTCGCTCGGGTGTAGGACTTGATTGCGGACACCGCTGCGGTGCCCATTGCCGCTCGATAGAGGCTAAATGCCATCTTCGCACCAGGTGTGTCAGTGAACGGCATGCCGGCCATCGCCTTCATCTTCCACTTGGCGCCCTCGATAATCGCGTCGATGTGCTCGGACCAGATGTCGTCGGGCAAGCCCTTGGATTCGAGCGTGGGCCGAAAGGCTGCCTCTACAGAGATCAGGCGGCCGGCAACTGAGGGCGGCGGCCACACCAACAGGGATTCCCCATTGAACGACAGGAACTGGGTGCCGCTACTGCCAGGTTGCTGCGCGCGCTTGCGCATGAACTCGCTATTGGTCAGCGGCTGCAGGGGGCTGCGGTCGTAGGTGGCAGTCAGAATCTTGATCGGCTCGGCACCAGTCTCTTCGGCCGCGTCGTACTCCCACTGGCCTGCCGAGGTCAGTTGCGGGTCGAGCGTGGATCGCCAGGCCAGTGTGCTGCGGAAGTACGCTCTAGCGATGTAGCGCAGCGCATCCTCAACGGTCGGCCAGGGTGCGCCGATCACATCGACTGCGATCAGGTTCTCTGCTTGGGACCAGGTTTTCACACAGCCTGCCGAGGCGGCATGCCACCCACATTGGCGGCATTCGGACTGTTGGCCAGGGAAACCTTGCGGCCGATGCCCAGCGTGGCCTCGAACGCGGTCTTGTGCGAGGTGGCGCGCGCGGCGTTGCCTGCGTACTCCGCATCCTTGGAGAATGCACGGTAGCAGGTGTAGTCCACCAGGGCGCCCGCGTACACATCCTCTTCGGTCAACTCGGTGACGTTGATGTTGCCAATCGTGATGTCGGTCGGGGTCTTGAGGTACGCGATCTCCATCTTGTGTCCTGCGGTGGCCGGCGGGTGCGTGAAGAACACCTTCGGGTAGCGTTCGTCGATCATGAAGTGGCGGATGTCGGTCGATGCGGCTTCGGTGTGCCAGCCGGGTCGTTGGGCATCCAAGACTTCGCGCTCGGCGATTCGTACAGCCTTGCCCACCACGTCGCCAGCGGTGACGTTGCGAATGCCGTCGATGAATCGCAGCCCATCGGACGGAATCGACTGCTTGGTGCCAGCGACCAGAGTGAGTACGGTGGTGGTAGAGAATAGGTCCGGGCGCCAGATGGCGATCTCGCGGCGCCCATCATTGAGGTAGCGCAGAAGCTCATCCTGGGGCCACTTGATGTTGGTCTGGTCCTGGATGATGTCGCCCGCGCGGGTCATGACATCGAGCGCTTTGAGTGCCATCGCTTAACCCTCGTTTTCTTCGGGTTCTTCGTCGCCACCACGCAGATCAAGGAACGCGGAAATGTTGGCGCGCAGTTTCTCGTCGCCGATGGCCGGATGCGGCTTGCGCATGCCAAGCAATGCGGCATAGTCGAGCAACTGATCCCTGTCCATCTGGTCCAGATTCACAGGCGATCCGGCAGGTAGCGGCCCGACGATTAGGCTCTCGGTCGCGGCTGGCTCCTTGGAAGCCGGCTCAGCCAAAAACGTCTCTTTGCCACGGAACAGGCGGTATCCCTCGGCAATGGCAAGGAATCGATCGACCGCATCCTCGGCAGCTACTTCGCAGACATGCGCGCCTTCTCGCGTTGGGCGGAAGTGGTACTCGACCCCGTACAACTCGACCTTCGTGCCACCCTCTCGGAGCAGCTTGCTTTCGATGAGCATTTGGTTCTCCTTGAATCAAAAAGCCAGGGCCGAAGCCCCGGAAAGGTGGGCCGAAGCCCACCTAAGGAGGCCCGGTTACTCGCCGTCGTATGCCGGACGAACCATCACGATCATCTTGATCGTTCCCGTGGTCGTGCCGGTGGCCGGAGCGGTGGTGATTTGGAGACCCAAGGAGCGGCGAGCGGTAGAGGGTGCCAACTGGTAGCCTGTAATCACGTCAGCCAGCACAACGCCACCGGTCTGCATCGTGGTCTTGCCGGTCATGAATTCGGCGCCGCAGGTACGGTTGGCGAAAACCGTGTCGCCTACGTTGCCAGTAATGACGCCAGCCTTGAACACGGCGCCAGCGCCAGCGTCCAGGTCATCAACGACGACTTTGACATCGATCGGCACATAGCCAAGCGGCATCTCGATCATCTCGATGATGTTGTTGACGGTGAGCGCAGCGGTGAGGGTGAAGGTTGCGACCAGAGGAACGGGATCGTTGGCGCCCGATGCGGTGATCGGAGCCCGATTCATCTTGACCTGGCGGGACTGGTAGACGATAGACATTTCTCTCTCCTAAATTCGGGGGGTTGGACAGGGGCCGAAGCCCCTTCACGATCAGATGGCGGTGAACGCCGAGTCGATCGTTTGCAGGCCGTAGTCCAGCCCGTTGAACCGGGTTTTCTTTACGCCCAGGATCGTGCGGAAGTGCACGACCGTTTCTTCGTCGTGGTCCAGACCGGACTCGCTCAACTGGTAGCGAACCCCGCCGTTACCCTTGAACCCGTAGGCTACCGCCGTGCAATGCGCGCCCATGAACAGGTTGCGCACTGCTGGCACGTTGGCGCCGGCACCGTAGTCCGTGAACTTGATGCAGTTCTCGTGCGAGTGCAGGATCACGTCGTTGTACAGCCCCAGCGAGCCCTGGAAGATCGGGTTTTTTGCGCCCTGCGAGGCGGCTGCGGCTTTCTGGATAGCCATCCAGCCCAGATCGCCCGTCTCCCGACGGATGTCGTACTCGGACTCGATGCCCATCAGCAAGACGTAGTGCTCGCCGCCTTCGATCGACACCGGGGTGGTCTTGGCACCCAGCCCCTCAACGCCCATGAACTTCTTGGCGCGGGCTTTGGCCTTATCGATCACCGCGGTGCCCATCTTGTCGCCCACCACAAGGGTCGCCTTCGAGGTCGCTGCGCCGGCGTACATCTGGTGGTAGGCGTCCGGGGCGTCGAATGCGTTGGGGAACGCGGTCCAGTCGGTCGGGAAGTGCTGGATCTCAGCGCCCACACCGCGCGCACCGGCCATGTACATCATCTTGAGCTCGTCCTCGAACTCAGCGATGTAGTCGGTCAGGCGGGCCTTGGCTTGATCGCGCAGATTAAAGCGCACGCGCTTTTGGTCCATCACGTCGCCGATGTTCACGCCATTGCGGAACTTGTCCACGCGCAGCTTGTCCGTGTAGTTGCGCAGGCGCATCTCGCGGCCCTCGAGCTTTTCCTGGCCCTGGATCGGTTGCCCCACCAGTTTGGCCACCAGGTTGCAGGTGACCTCGTCGCCGGCGCCGGACTCCAGATCGGTCTTGCGAACGATCGGGAGTTTTTGCGCTTCAGAGCCTTCCAGCTTGCTGGAGAAGTAGCCCTTCTTGGCGGAATCCAGCGCAACTTCGGCGCTGAACAGTTTGACCGCTGCTGCATCGGTCGGCAGGATTGTAGTGCGTGCCATGTGTCTCTCCTTTGAGATTGCACACGACGCACTCCTGCGCGCCCATCAACATGCGGGTGTTACCCCGCGCCTACAGGCCTCGCAAGTCGCGCGGCCTCTGTCTGACGAGGCGTTCCAATCTCGATTGATTGGTCAGCCTCGATTCTGATTCTTGCACGTTGCCCGGATTTGTGCTCAAGAATTATCGCAATGCGCCCGCGGTCAATTGTGACGCGCTCGCCAGCGACCATCTCGAGCACAAGCCGACGTGTTTCCATCAGCCGGCTTGCTCGAGCATCCGACGACGTTGGTCGGCCGGCAATTTGGCAACGGCGATCTCGTAGTCCTCGCCTTCTAGCGTTGCCAGCTGCGCCATGTGCGCCTCGGACCCGGTATCAATCGCAGCGGCTGCGGGTAGTCCTGCGAGGGTCTTGGGCACAAGGCGCGGCCCATTGCCTGCGGGGGCTGGCTTGGCTGCGGGCACGGCCAACTTCTTGCCGAAGGTCGCACCGATCGCCGCGAACTGGTCGCGCACCGCCTTGTCGGCGATCGTGAACAGTTCTTCGGCCGTGATGTCTTTGTTATTGGCATCGACCGCAGCTTTTCCTGCACGGCTCAGTTCGCGGTTGAACACGGCTCGAACGGTCTCGTTCGACAGGTAGGGAACGCCGTCGGTGCGCTCGGCAGACTTCAGGAACACGTTGCGTTGAAACTCGAACGATTGCCTATTCGTGGACTCGCTCAGCTCATTCTTGACACGCGCTGCCACCTGCTCGCCGACGGCAGCATCGCGGGCTTCTTCCAGGCGTTCGGACTCGGTGTTGTAGGCCTCATCGTCGATCTCGCCATCAGCCCACTTCTTGCGCAGTTCTCGCCCCTTGGTGCGCAGATCTGCCAATGTGCTGGCCGGTGGCTCCGCGGTCTCGTAGGTCGGGGCGAAGACGGCGGGCGCCTCATCGGCCTGCGCTGCGGTCTCGACGGCCTCGGCAATGATCTCGACGGCTTCGACAGTTTCGGCGGCCGGTTCGTCAGTAGCCTGTTCGGCGGGTTCAGATTCAGTCGCGCCAGCGGCGAGCACCGCACGTTCATCGGCGGACAACAGTTCATCAGGGTTCATCTTGGGCTCCTTGTGTTCATGCGATCACCCCGTCGGGTCGAACCGTCTCGATGCCTTGCTCGGCACCGTCGGTCTGTTGTAGTTCTGGGACCGGTTGCATCGGCGGCTGAATTTGCGCTGCCGGGATGTTGGGGTCGATCCCGCCTGCATCCTGGAATCCGGCAGCCTTGGCGATCTCGTCGGCCACTGGGCCAACGCCGGGCACAGTAGCGACCACTTGGCCGGCCTGCAACGCGGTGTAGAGGGCCGTGATTCCGGTCAGCACGCCTTCGACATCCATCTTCTTGGCCTTGCCCTGCAATTCGGCGACCTTGGCCTTGAGTAGATCGAGATTCGCTTTTTCCTGCTCGGACACCATCTGCTGTTGTGCGGCCTTGCCTTGCTCTTCCTCGGGCGTCATCGGCGAGTCCGGATCGCGCTGGCCGTTCAGGTCGCGAATGCGCTTGATGATTGTCTCGCGGCCTGGCACGTCGCTGTACTCGAGGACCACGTCGAGCACGTTGGCCGCAAACTGCGGGTTGATCGCAGCGATCTTCGACAGCAGATCCATCAGGGCCTCGAACATCGACTGGCGCAGCGTAGCGCGATAGTCCTGCTCGTCAATGATGAACTGGCTCTTGAACTGGGCAATGGGATTGATTGCTTGCCCGGTAGTCTCGTCCACCGCATTGATCTCGATGAACTCGTGCTTGGATCGCTCGCCCGTGACGCGGAACACTTTCTGCTTGTCGTAATACTGCTCGGCCAGCGCCAGCGCCTGTTCGCCCACCATCTGATCGGACAGGCGAAGGTTGTCAAACAACTGCGCGGTCACCTGCTGGCCCTGCTGCTGCTTGCGCTCCAGGGCGATGCCACTCACCAGGTTCGTGTCCCGGCCAAGGTTCTCTGATGTAACGCCACCAATCTCGCGGATGGCAGTCTGATCCCTATCAGCCATTGCCAGGTTTGCCTGGGCGATATCGATGCCCTTCTCACGGCGAAACTTGGCAATGCCACCGGGAGCGAGCACCACCAGCCCGTCTGGGGCGGACACTTCGTCGCGAATCTCTTCGAGGTCCATCGAACCGGGAGAGATAGCATCCTCTTCGATGGTCGCCTGGTTGGCCGACACTGACCACAGAGCCTTCGAGTGCCGTTTGTTCAACGCTTCCTGTGGCCCGCGGATGTTGCGGATCACGCCATAGGGCGCGTTGTCGCGCCGGCGGCGATAGCACCAGGTAGGCTGAAACGGGATCCTGTTGTGCTTGTACGGCGACTCGACATCGGTAATCAGGAACGAGTCGGAGAATATCGCGCAGCGCAACTTCATTCGCACCCGGTCGAACGATCCACCGCCCAGGTTCGTGGTCTCGATCGTGGGATCGAAGTACCAGCACTCGTAGAGCGTGATGCGCTCGCGCGGGTTAAATATCCACGCAGCAGCATCGAACTGGGAAAACCGAGACGGCAGCGACAGGGTCGGATCATCGTCGATGTCGGACAGACGCCGACCGAACCACCAATCGAACCCGCCTTGCTTGAGATTGGATTCAGCGGCCAACGACAGTTGTTCTGCTTTGTCGGGGAAATAGGCCTGCGCGATGTCAGTGTCGATGACCTTCAGGCGAAACAGGTAGCGGCCATCCTCATAGGACGGATCGGTCGACAGCGAGTCATAGAGGACATTGCGCCACGATTCATTGCGAATGTAGATCGGTTCGTCCTCGGGATCTGCACGAACGCCAACCTCGCGCCAGCCCACGCCTGCCTTGACCGCATCCTCGAACGCAGAGGAGCGCCGGAACTGCGCACGGTTTTGCTCCTGCATGTACTTCATCAGCTGCTGCTTGGCCTGCGCGATCTCCAGCGCCTGATCGCCCTTGCCTACCGGAGCGATTTTGTAGTCGATGCGCATCCGGCGTTCGGTGCCCATCAGCCAATTGATTGTCGGGGCTACCTGGTTGTAGACCACCGGAGCCTGCCCGCGTGCCAGCAACTCGGCGGCTTCGTCCGGGGACCACTGGAGACCGTCGTAGAAGTCCTCATCAAGCGCCATCTGGTATCTGTTGGTCGCCTGTCGTGCGAGTTCTTGGTCACGCCAGCCCTTGAGCCGTTCGAGGCGCTGGAACTCGTTGAGGACGGGTTTCTTCTCCATTAAACGGACGACTCAGAGATGACCTTGCCATCGACCATTGCCGTGGTTTCGAACATCTTGGGGCGATGCACCCGGTAGGCCGGCATGCGATAGACGTCGGGGATGTGGCGCAGCACGACATCGATCAAAGTGTTGATCTCGATGTCCAGTGGCTGTCGTTCCATTGAAAGGAGTCCATTTCGAGCCATCTGGAACGCGCCGGCGGTGGGTGTCCCGCGTTCCGTGATCCAGTACGGAAAAGCAGACATGCACACGGCATAAACGCCCGACCCTTTGAGCGCACTGGCGGGCCAGATGACCATCGCGGGTTCGCCTGCAATCATCTCCAGAGAGACGATATAGCCCTTTGACTCGAATTGCTTCCACGCTTTCGCACCGAAGCAATGAAGTGGATTTCCGTTACCGGATAGTAGAATTTCGCTCATGGCGGGCCGGGTATAGCAGACGCTTGGAAACGTGCCAACAGGATCGTCACTGATAACGGTTATCAGTGACGGTTCAAGCCAGCCGCCAGTTGCGCTCCCGGCGTTCGGTCTTCTCCTTGATGATGTGCGCCGTCTTGGCGAACGTCATCACGATGGCATCGGCTTCGTCAGGGGACTGGACCCCACGCTTGAGCATGTCGTCCTTGGACTCGATCAGTAGCTTCGAGTCTTTGTAGAGGTACTTGGGCGCGGTGAGCTGGGTCTTGACCTTCAACTCCTTTGGCATCGACACCGGAGCGTCCTGGAGCCATTCGCGCGCGTCGTGCCACATGCGCGCACGCAGGTTGAAGTACTTGCCATCTTCGACCTTCTCGGAGGCGACCACGGCCACGGCCCGGTCTGGGTACTTTCGCCGCAGTTTGTCGTAGACGCCCGCACCAACCCCAATCGTGTCTACCGCGATCTGATCAGGCAGCCTGGGCATGGTCTCGCACTCGTTGATGACCCACTCGGCCACCTGCTCGGTGTCGTACTTGGCGACCGACTTGACCCAAAAGAGCACCCGGCCCTGGCGCAGCGCCATTGAACTTTTATTGTTGCCGAACCGGGCTACGTCGACCGCCAGCTTGAGCGGACCTTCGGGCTTGAACTGGGATGAATCGGCCGCCATCGCAGCGTCCACCAGGTCACCTTTGATGAACTGGTTGGTGCTTGAGGCCTGATAGTCGATGTCGAGCTCTTGCGCGATGATGACTGGATCGTCGATCTTGCGCTTTTGCTCCTCGTACCAGGCCTGAGTTTTGGCCGGGTGGTCGCGCCAGTGCATCGTGAAGCAGGGCACCCGGCCGGAGAACTTCTTCTCGGCGAACGGGTTGGACTCCCCGTTTGGCGTGGATAGGTCGATCCGGCAGTTCGTCGTCTGCGACAGCGACGCCTCGACCAGTTTCGGCCGCTCAAGGAAGGCCGCCTCGTCGACGAAATAAATGGTTGCGCGCGCGCCGCGCCCAATGTTGTCGCCCGCCTCGCCCACGATCGATGCGGAGTTCTCCGGATTCACGATCTGCATGTAGGTTGCGTGCTTCTTGCTGTCGTACCCGGTCGGCCGGAATATCGGCGGCAGGTGGTCGATGAAGAAGCGGATTTTCGGGAAGATCGCCTTCATGTCGGCGGAATCATCGACGTACTCTTCTTTGCGCGAGCCGAATCCGATCACGGCGCCTGGGTGGTAGAGCCACATCCAGACCGCGATGCCAACCATGATCCACGAGGCGCCCATGTCGCGGGATTTGTCGAGCATTCCGTTGCGCCGGTTGCGCCAGAGGTCGACAACCCACTCGACTGCCTGGGCCTGCTTTGGGAACAGCAGGAATGGGATGTCCGTGGGCTGTCCGAGCTCGGCCTTCCTCGGATCTGCCGTCATGCCCCAATCGTTGATGAACTCGACCGGATGGTCCCGGTAGAACGCCTTGAGTTCATCGACCAGGCTGGGGTTTTTCTTGGATGCGGCCTGGATGCGCTCCAAGTGCGCCAATCGCGATAGGAGTACCGCCGGGTAGTCTGGTGCTTTCCAGTCGAAGCCGCCTGGGATCGGCATCAGCCAGCCAGCATGGCCCGATATGAATCGTGGGCCATCTCCTTGGTGATCTCGCTCACCGGCTTTTTGTCTGGGTCATCCGGCGCTACGCCGGTGGCGGTGAGCCCAAACGCTTCGCGCTCAAGCTTGACCAGATTTATTGCGGCGATTGAAAGCACTTTCAGCGTTTCGGCCTGACCATGCAATGACACTGCCTTGAGCATGCGCTCTCGCCGGCGCAACTCTTGGTCATCGAGCGTGGCCTCCATGATCTGCTCTTCTAGGTCCGGGCGATCCTGCACGAAGTCGGTCAACTGCTTGAGCAATACCCCGACGATCTCGCGGCCCGACGCGACCAGC
>JAYVOV010000004.1:0-2946 GCA_043757735.1 Burkholderiaceae bacterium | reverse complement strand
CGTCATAGGCTTTGCGTTCGTCGACCTCGACGTTCAAAGTCTTGCCATCGATCTGCACGCTGACCGGCTCGAAGGGTTTGATGCGCCCGTCGAGATCGGAGTAGATTTCGCGCTGCCGGCGCTGGGTCTGCGCGAGCTCGTTGGTCTGCACCTCGATCTGTCCGCGCAGCCGCGCCATTTCCTGCTTGAGCAACTCGATCTGGTTCTGCAGTTCGAGCTGTCCGCGGGATACTTGTTCGAGGCGATCGAGGCGTTGAACGAGTGCGTCGATCCGCGATCCGAGCTCGCCGATTCGCGCTGCGGACTCGCGGTTCTGGAGCTCCAGGCGACCGCGCAAATCGATGATCGCGGTTCGAGCCTCGTCATCGCCGAACAGGGCCGCGTGGCCATCGAGCGCGGTCAACGATGTGGCGGCGGCCAGCAGGATGGCGCTCAAGCGCATGCTGATCATTGATAGACCAGATCGGCGCGACGGTTCTCGGCACGCGAGGGCTCATCGGTACCTGTCGCTTTGGGCTTTTCTTCGCCCAGACTCACCGCTTCCAGTTGTGTGCTGGCGACGCCCAGCGCCTGTAGTGCCTTGCTGACCGCCTCAGAACGTTTCTGACCCAGGGCCAGGTTGTATTCGCGGCTGCCGCGATCGTCGGCATTGCCCTGCAGAATGATCTTCCCGGCCTTGTTCGCGATCAAGTACTTCGCGTGCGCTTCGATAGTGCTCTTGAATTCGTCGCGGATGGTGTACTGGTCGAAGTCGAAATAAACGCTCCGTTTGGCGAGCGCACCGGCCGGGTCGTTCAGGGCGTCTTTCTGGCCGACTTCAACCTGTGTGACCTGCCGCCCGCCAGCACCGCCCGGCATCGCGCCGCCGGTGCCCGCCGTGCCACCAGTTCCACCCGGGCCTGACGTGCCGCCGCGATTGTCGATCGGGGCGCCGCCCTTGCCTTCGTCGAGCTTGACGCTGGAGCAGGCGGCTATTGCAAAGAAGCTCGCGGCGGCGAGCACAAGGCGTAATTTCTGGTTCATGGTGGATCTCCGTGAAAGATTCCGCGCGGGACAACCGGCTACTTCGAAAAGGGACCCCAACTCGGCTCGCGGATGTCGCCGAGATTGGAGCTGAGGCGCTGTTTGACGCGGCCGTCGACGGTAACGGCCATCAGTGAATCGCGCCCGCCGCTTTGCGTGGCGAACATGATCCAGCGGCCATTCGGCGCGAAGCTGGGCGATTCCTCCCGCCCGCTGTCTGACAAGATCTGCTCGACACCGGTGGCCAGGTTTTTGATGACGACCAGATAGCGCCCTTCGCGTCGGGTGATGAAGGCGAGCGAGCGCCCGTCTGGGCTCGGGCGCGCCGACACGTTGTAGGTTGAGCCGAAGGTGACCCTCACCGCGTCGCCGCCGTCGGCCGGCATCCGATAGATCTGCGCGGAGCCGCCGCGATCGGATGTGAAATACAGACTTCGACCATCCGGAGAAAACGCGGGTTCGGTGTCGATGCCAGGTGAAGTCGTGATGCGGCGTGGCGAGCCGCTGCCATCGGCATTGATCAGGAAGACCTGCGACAGGCCCTCGCGGGTTAGCGTCACCGCCAACATCCGGCCGTCAGGGGACCAGGCTGGAGCGCTGTTGCTGCCGCGGAAATTGGCCACCGCCGCGCGCTGGCCACTGGCGAGCGTGTGCACATAGACCACCGGCTTGCGCAACTCGAACGACACGTAGGCCAGCCTGGTGCCGTCCGGCGACCAGGCGGGCGACATGATCGGCTCCGTCGAGGTGAGAGGCGAGACGATGTTCTCGCCGTCCCAATCGGCGATATTCAAGCGAAAGCGCGGGCCCTGCTTGGAGACGAACAACACCCGGGTGGCAAAGATACCGCGCTCGCCGGTGAGTTTTTCATAGATCCAGTCGGCCATGCGGTGCGCGGCGAAACGGGTGTCCGCTTCGCTTGCAAGGAATGATTCACCACCGAGGCTGCTGGCGCGCACGACATCGTGAAGACGAAACCGGATATCGAATCGGCCATCGGCCAAGCGGGCGATCGAGCCGCCCACGACCGCGTCCGCTCCTCGATTCTTAAACTCGTTGAAATCCGGCGAGGTGGTGTCGGACAGGGCCGCGGATGTTTCGACGAGCCTGAACGCGCCGCTGCGAGTGAGGTCGGCCCTCAGTACGTTGACAAGGTCTTGCGGCACCTTGCCTTCGTTGACGAAGTTGGCGATTGAAATGGGGTACTGTGTCGCGCCAACGCCGGAGACATCGATTCGCATCTGCGAGTGAGCTGCGGCTGGCAGCAGCAGGGCGGCTGTCGAGCCGGCGGTTGCGCGCAGCAGCGCACGCCGTGCGGTCGAGCAGGGCGATTCGATGAGCGTGGCCAAGGGCGAGGTGATCAGCGACATCGCAGGATTATAGCCAGCAGGCAAGGTGCAATTGGCGGCTGACGAGGTGACCGTTCATCAGGCTGGCAGATGTCGTGGCTGTCCGACACACGCGCGGCGCGGCGCTTATTCATCGCGCGGTCCCTGCACGATCGATACCTCGCGAGGCGCGCCGACTGGCGGGCGCGGCAGAGGATCGGCGCGGCGGATCGCCCGTTCGGCTGCCTGGTCCCAGACAGCCAATCCGCTGGAGCGGGTGAGGTGCAGATTGGCGATCGACCCATCGGGGAGCACTGAGACCGCGAATTCGGCTTTGGGGTTGCCGCGCAGGTCGGGCGGAATCTGGAAAACGGTATTCGCTCTTATGTGAGAGGCGACCTTACCGCTCCAGGATCCGAGCGCCGCACCGCTCGCGCCGCCAGCCTCGGCGCCTACCGCCGCGCCGGTTCGGCCTGGTTTGTCGCCGCCGGCCTGCTCCATCAGACGTTTGACATGGTCGGCGCGGCTGCGCTCTTGTGCCTGCTCGTCTGCACGCTGGTCGGCCTGCTTTTTCGCATCGGCTTGCTTGCGCGCT
>JAYVOV010000003.1:0-2950 GCA_043757735.1 Burkholderiaceae bacterium | reverse complement strand
GCCGGTGCGGATGCGGGCAATGCTCCGGCGTTCCCGCCAGTCGATCACCTCGACGTAGTCTTCGCCCATGATGCCCACC
This sequence comes from Burkholderiaceae bacterium, assembly GCA_043757735.1. GTDB lineage: Bacteria > Pseudomonadota > Gammaproteobacteria > Burkholderiales > Burkholderiaceae_E > Quisquiliibacterium. The sequence continues at coordinate 2,871 of JAYVOV010000003.1, read as the reverse complement.
ATCAGGTAACGATCATCGGGGGTGACCACGATGCCCGCGGGCTGTTTGCCAACCTTCATCTTCCAGACGAGCTGCTGGCTGGGCAGGTCGATCGCGGCGATTTCATCGCTGTCTTGGAGCGTGACGAACGCGAAGCGGCTGTCGGCGGAAAACCAGACGTGGCTGGGCGCCTTGGCCACCGGCACGCGACGCACGAGCGTGACGTCGGCCCCGTCGTAGCGGTACACATCGACCCGGTCCAGGCGCAGCCCGATCGAGACGAACCACTTGCTGTCCGGCGTGAAGCCGATCTGGTAGGGATCGTCGATATTGCGGATCCGGCGCTGCAGCTGTCCGGTGTTCGGATCCAGGAAATGCAGATCATTGCTGAGGGCGCTGGCCACGATGAGGCTCTTGCCATCCGGCTGCGGATAGAGGTGATGGGGCTCCTTGCCGACCTCGAGGCGGCTGATCTCCGTGAAGGTCTTCTGGTCGATCAGCGACACCGAGGCGTCACGCGAATTGAGCACGACGGCTACCTGGGCCGATGCGGACCCCGCAGCACAGCCCAGCGCGACCAGCAGCAGGCCGGCCATCCGATGTGAAAGACGTACAGGGGTCATGAGAATCAGTTCGAACAAAAAATAAATATCGCGCGCACGGCGCGAACCAGGCACGAGACCGTGCCAGCCACCATTCTATTAGACTGCGCCCCTCAGGGGCCCTCCATGCTGCGTGTTCTCGAAGTCACTCTGCCGGTTTTCGCGCTCGTGTTCTGCGGTTTTTTCGGGCAGCGCTGGCGCCTGCTGCCGCCGCAAGCGGTCCAGGGCATCAATGCCTTCGTCTTTTTTTTCGCCCTGCCCGCAATGCTGTTCCGGGCGGTCGCGACCCAGCCGGTGGCGAGCTTCACCGACTGGCGCTTCGCCCTTGGCTATGCCGGCGCCACGCTTGCGGTATTTCTCTTCACCCGCAGCGCGGCAATGCCCGCTGCCGCCGAGCGCCGCACAGAACCGCAGGCGCACGCGGCGGCAAGCTCGCAAGCCACCGCATTCGGCCTGAACACCGCGCACGGCAATATTGGCTACCTGGGTGTGCCGCTGGTCATCGAACTGAGCAAAGACTACCTGCCCACGCTGATCCTCGCCATGATCTGCGACATTTTTCTGGTCATCACCCTGGCCATCGTGCTGCTCGAGATCGACCGCCGGCGCCGTCCCGGCAGTGCCAGTGCCGCAGGCGAATCGGTACTGATGACGGTCGCGACAGGATTGATCCGCAGCCCCCTGGTCATGGCGATCGTGGTGGGGCTGATCTGGGCGCTGTACGCCCCCGTCATGCCCTCCGCGCTGGACAACTTCACGCGGATCCTGGGTGGCGCCGCGGGGCCGTGCGCCTTGTTCGCGATCGGCGCCGCCCTGGGCGACCGACGCATTGTCGTCGACCGCACTGTCAGCGGTCTGATGCTGATCAAGCTGGTGGCCCATCCGGCGCTGGCAGCGCTGCTGTTGTTCGGCGTGCTCGATGTCGATCCGCGCGCCGCCGCCATCGGTGTGCTGGCCGCCAGCCTGCCGTCGGCCAGCAACACCTTCATCATCGCGCAGCGCTATCAAATCGATGCACGCGATATCAGCGCGGCAATTCTGGTCGGCACTTTCTTGTCCGTACTGAGCGTGTCGTTCGTGATCTGGGCGCTCGGGCTGCGCGTGGGCTGATGCACGCTCAATGCCCGGCGACGATCGCCGCCCAGGCTTTCTGAAGCCGCTTTACCGACACCGGCATCGGCGTCCGAAGTTCCTGCGCGAACAGCGACACCCGCAGTTCCTCCAGCAGCCAGCGAAACTCTTCCAGGCGCGCGTCGCTCTGACCTCGACGCTGGGCCAGAGCGCGTCGCAACTGATTGCTCAAGGGCCCGAGTTCGGCCAGGCGTGGTGCATCGCGCGCCGGTTCGGTGCGCAGTTTGTCGATCCGCAGCACGATCGCCTTCAGGTAGCGCGGGTAGTGCGCGAGGTGTTCGGAGGACGTGCCGTTGAGCCAGCGACCGGGGAACAAAGCCTCGAGCTGCTGCGCGATGTCGGCCGCCACTGCTGGCTGGCCGCGCGCCTGCGGCAGCTTGCGGATCACCGCCTGGTGTTCGACCAGGATGGCCAGCAGCGCACGCGCCACCTCCTGCCCGATCAGGTTCAATCGGGGCCGAGCCTGGTTCACGCGTTCGGCGAAAGCGGCGGCGTCCGCCGGCAGCGGCTCACCGAGACCGGCGCGCTCGATCACCGCGGTCGTGAGTTCGCGGCGCATGTCGTCGGCACTGCCGAATGGCGCGTACAGCAGGGCGAGTTTCTGCGCGTCCGGCAGGTTGCGCTCGAAAAACCGCAATGGCTCCTTGAGCACCAGTGCGAAAAGGCGGATCAATCCACGCCGATGTTCCAGAGACGCCTCTTCGGGGGAATCGAAGACCTGCAGTTCGACCGCGTCGCCGCCATCGATCAGCGCCGGGTAACCGATCAGGGTTTCACGGCCTCGGCTGAGTTCCATCAATTCGGGCAAGGGCCCGAAAGACCACTCGCGATACCGCTGGCCTGCCTGCAGCGCCAGAGCAGCCGAACGCACGGTCTGGCCATCGGGAAGGGCTCCCTGGACGACGGCCCGCGCGCTCCGCCTCGCAGTGGCCACGCCGGCATCGGCGCCCGCGCCATGCCTGGCCGTCAGCCCCGCAACATGACCCTCCCCGGCCGGTTTGACCCGCTCTGCAATCAGCCGCAACGCGTCCTGGAAACTGCCTTGAGCGCGCGCGCCGTGCTGGGTGCGCAGTTCGGCAAGACTGCGCGAAACGCCCAGCACGCTGCCATGTTCGTCGACCAGACGAAAGCCCATGAACAGGTGCTGAGGCACGGTTTC
>JAYVOV010000002.1:0-2954 GCA_043757735.1 Burkholderiaceae bacterium | reverse complement strand
TCGAATCCTTCTGTTCATGGAGCAGCCGGCCGATCTTGACCTTGTCCGCATCCGTCATCACCTTCTGATCAGGCAGATCCGTGTTGTTCAGGTGCGTGTGATAGTCGCTGATCGGGTCGGTATCCGGGGGGTCGACTGGAATCGCTCTCACCGCGGCAACGTCATGCTGATGGACCTCCAGTACAAGCTCCACGACCCCCATGCCGATCTTGGGCGACTCCTTGATGGCGCGAATCCGGGGGTCGCCCGTGTCGGCCAGTTCGAGAAACGCGTCGAATTTGCCCGCTGACTTTCCGCGCAGCCAGAGATGAAGCTTCTTGCCGCCTGAAATCGACTCGGCCTTCACATCATCGGTGAATGGAGTCTTGCAGTCCTGATCCAGAAAGACTTCGACGTTCTCCGGAACACACTTCAATTTGCCGGTCGTCTTGAACGGGTACTGCTCCCTGTTCGTTTCTGTGACCGACAGCTCGACGCGGGTTGCCTCAGGATGAAGCTTGCCGGCGTCCGGCTCGCCCGCCTGATGCGCAGCCAGCCCACGGTCCAGAATAACGACCTTGTACTCTTCTTCGATTTTCGGGGTGACCAGATTGATCCGCTCGAGGCGAAACTTGACCAGCGTGATCTCGCCGGGCTTGACCCCCGTCTTGGGTTTGCGCGCATCTGGTGGCAGATGGGTGTCCTTGTGCGTGTCGGGCAGCGCCTCCCCCAGCACGATCTCGTAGGTCGCCTCGTCGAGCGGATCGGAATAAGCGAAGCCGGAATCGTCGGTCTCGGCAGGCTTTCCGGCAATCGTGACGGCAGCCTTCAATACGCCCGCACCCTTGTCATCGAGTACCTGAACCCAGATGGACCCCTTGCGCAACGGGCAATCCTGCACGGCGCCGCCGACGGGCCTGGTATGCAGCGCATCGTTCGAATCCGGACATTCATGGGACTTCCCACAGACCAAACAAGTCGACACCAGACCTCCTTCACCAAGAACCGCGGCTTCGAGCAACGAGTGCGCTGCTCATTCAACTGTTCGGTCTGCCGGCTTCTCCGACGTCCAATTCGACGATCCTCTTGCCAGCGGTCCGCACCCTCAGTCGATCGCTGAGCACGGTCACCTTGAGCCGATCGGGAAGCGTCGGATGTGCCAGGATCTCGACCGCCCATTCTCGATCCGGAGATCTTTCGAGGTTTTCACCGAATTCAAGCATCAACTCGGCAAGTTTGGCAACGGCGAGTTCGCCTCGAATGTTTTGCTTCTCGCCGTGTTCGATGGCGCGCTGCACGAAAGACAAGGCTTCACCAGCTTTGCACTCTTCACACCACGAGGGATACTGAGCCGCAAGATGGGACAGCAGGCGATCAACAAAACCGGCCTGGCTTTGAGCGCCCAGAGCCTTCATCTGATCACTTCTGATGGTCAACATGACTAACCCGTTCTCAAGGTGCAAGGCCCGCTTTGGCTCGCCGCGAGAGGTGGCTTTGATGGTGCCGGCTACCTGACTCGAACAGGTGACCTACCGCTTACAAGGCGGTTGCTCTACCAACTGAGCTAAGCCGGCAAGTTTACTTCACCCGCGTAAGACGCGGTCGCCCACCCTTGCGGCCGGGCGGTGTTGTCGGGGACGGGTCATCGTCGCCGCTGGGCGCGGCCTCGGATGAATCTGACGCCGCACCAAGGGGCTTCGGCTGATCGTCAGGGGCAGCGGCAATCGCAACCGGCTCGTTGCTGTTCTGACGGGAGGTACCAGCCCCCGCAGAGCCGGGGCCTGACGGTACCAGGGCAAAAGCGGGTGCGGCTTCTACCGGCTGCGACGGCTCTGAAGCACCAGCCTTGCCGGGGACCCGCCGTTTCGTCATTGGCACAGAGGAGAGCTCGACCGGCGCGGTCACGGCCATGGCGGCTTTGTCCGGCCCGGCAGCGGCCGGTGTGACATCCCTGAGGCCGCTAGCGGTACGAGGAGCCGGCTGCGGCTCGAGCACCGGCAATGCCTTGGGCACATCGAAGGCCATGCCCTGACCGTTCTCGGCCGCATAGATGGCGGTGACATTGCCGATGGGGACCGACACATTGCGTGCCACGCCGTTGAAACGCGCTTCGAATTCGATGAGGTCATTGCCGATGACCAGATGATTGGTCGCCTCGGGCGACACATTGAGCACGATTTCACCGTTGCGTACGAATTCAAAGGGCACCTGGGTGCGCTCGCCGACCACCACCGCAATGTACGGCCGGTACCCGTTGTCGGAGCACCATTCGTGGATTGCGCGGATCAGGTAGGGCTTGGTCGAGGCTTCGCTCACCACAGGGTCCTTGTTGCGTACACCGGCGCTGGCGCGCTCAGCGGCGCATTACCTTTTCGGACGGCGTCAGCGCTTCAATGTAGGCGGGCCGGGAGAAGATGCGCTCAGCATAACGCAGCAGCGGCGCAGTCGTCTTGGGCATCTCGATGCCGTAGTGATCGAGGCGCCAGAGCAGCGGTGCAAGCGCCACGTCGAGCATCGAGAAGTCGTCGCCCAGGATGTACTTGTTCTTGATGAAGATGGGCGTGAGCTGCGTCAGGCGATCGCGAATCTGCTGGCGGGCCTTTTCCATGTGCTTGGACGCGTCCTTATGATGATCGCGCCGCTCGAGCTGCTGCACGTGGATGAACAGTTCACGCTCGAAGTTGAACAGGAACAGTCGCGCACGGGCACGCATCACGGGATCGGCGGGCATCAGCTGCGGATGCGGAAAACGCTCGTCGATGTACTCGTTGACGATATTGGACTCGTACAGGATCAGATCGCGTTCGACCAGGATAGGCACCTGGCCATACGGATTCATGATCGAGATGTCCTCGGGTTTGTTGTAGAGATCGACATCGCGGATCTCGAAGTCCATGCCTTTTTCGAACAGCACGAAGCGGCAACGGTGCGAATAGGGGCACGTCGTTCCGGAATAGAGCACCATCATGAGCGGG
>JAYVOV010000001.1:0-10978 GCA_043757735.1 Burkholderiaceae bacterium | reverse complement strand
GGGGACAACGTGCAGATGGTGGTGCAGTTGATCGCGCCGATCGCCATGGAGCAGGGTCTGCGGTTTGCGATCCGCGAAGGCGGGCGCACCGTCGGCGCTGGCGTCGTCGCCAAAATCCTCGAATAATCACGCTTCAGTGGGCCGGGGCGTTTGTCCCGGCTGACTAATCCGAACGGCGGTCACGCCGTTCTCGCTCTTTGGAACCGTCATGAGCAATCAAAAAATTCGCATCCGTCTCAAGGCTTTCGATTACAAACTGATCGATCAGTCCGCAGCTGAAATCGTCGAAACTGCCAAGCGCACCGGCGCTGTGGTCCGCGGCCCGGTGCCGCTGCCCACGCGTATTGAACGCTTCGATGTGTTGCGTTCGCCCCACGTCAACAAAACCTCGCGCGACCAGTTCGAAATCCGCACGCATCTGCGTCTGATGGACATCGTCGAGCCTACTGACAAGACGGTCGACGCCCTGATGAAGCTGGATCTCCCGGCAGGTGTCGACGTCGAAATCAAGCTGCAATAAATCTATCTTTGGTGCGGGCCTTGCCGAATCCGGCGGGGCGCGCTAGAATCGAAGGCTTTCCTGCGTCGGGGATAATCCCCGGGCTAGTGCATCAATCAGATGCCGCGGCTGCAGGAACAATTACACCCGGCCAATCGCAGCTGGGATCGGAGAGCACAATGAGCCTTGGCCTTGTGGGACGCAAGGTCGGCATGATGCGCATCTTTTCGGACGATGGTGATTCCATCCCCGTTACGGTGCTCGATGTGTCGAACAACCGCGTCACCCAGATCAAGACCGTCGACAACGACGGTTACACCGCAGTGCAGGTCACTTTCGGGACGCGCCGGGCCAGTCGCGTGACCAAGCCCCAGGCTGGTCACTTCGCGAAGGCGGGTGTCGAGGCTGGATCGATCACCCGCGAATTCCATGTGACGCCTGAAAAGGCTGGCGAACTCGCCCCGGGCGCAGTCGTCAAGGCCGAGATCTTCGCCCCTGGGCAGAAGGTCGATGTCTCCGGCATCACCATGGGCAAGGGATTCGCTGGCGTCATCAAGCGCCACCACTTTTCCTCGAACCGCGCTACCCACGGCAACTCGCGCTCGCACAATGTGCCGGGCTCAATCGGTATGGCGCAGGATCCCGGCCGCGTTTTCCCCGGCAAACGGATGGCAGGTCATCTGGGGGCCAAGTCGCGCACGGTGCAGAATCTGGTCGTCGCACGCGTGGATTCCGAGCGTCAACTGCTGCTCGTTCGCGGCGCGGTGCCTGGCTCCAAGAACGGCAACATCATCGTCACGCCCGCACTTCGCGTGCCGTTGAAGGCCTAAGGATCGACGATGGAACTAAACTTCCTCAATGAGCAGGGGCAGCCGTCCGCCAAGGTCGATGCTCCGGATACTATCTTTGGCCGTGAGTTCAATGAGCCCCTGATTCATCAGGTGGTTGTTGCCTTCCAGGCCAACGCACGCAGTGGCAATCGCGCGCAGAAGGACCGCAGCGAGGTGCACCATTCCACCAAGAAACCGTGGCGGCAGAAAGGAACTGGCCGCGCGCGCGCGGGCATGACCTCCAGCCCGTTGTGGCGTGGTGGTGGTCGGATTTTTCCGAACCGCCCAGATGAGAACTTCTCGCACAAAGTCAACAAGAAGATGTACCGGGCCGGCATGCGCTCGATCCTCTCTCAGCTCGCGCGCGACGGCCGTCTGTCGGTCATCGAGAACATGACTCTCGAAGCCCCGAAAACAAAGCTGCTGGCCGCCAAGGTCAAGGCGATGGGTCTGGGCTCGGTCCTGCTGATCACTGACAGCCTCGACGAGAATCTGTTGCTGGCTTCGCGCAACCTGCCCAGCGTTCTGGTCGTCGAGACGCACCAGGCGGATCCGGTATCGCTGGTGCACTTCGACAGCATCCTGATCACCCGTCCGGCGCTCGCGCAATTCGAGGAGATGCTGGCATGAGCCAAGAACGTCTGATGAAGGTGCTGTTGGCCCCCATCGTCTCCGAAAAGGCGACGATGATGGCCGACAAAAATCAGCAGATCGCGTTCCGTGTAATGCAGGACGCGACGAAGGCCGAGGTCAAGGCTGCCGTTGAGCTGCTGTTCAAGGTTGAAGTCAAGTCGGTCCAGGTTCTGAACCAGGCTGGCAAGGCGAAGCGCTTCGGGCGCTTCGAAGGCCGTCGGCGCAATGTGCGCAAAGCTTATGTCTGTCTGGCTCCGGGCCAGGAGATCAACTTCGCGGAGGCCCAATAATGCCGCTGATGAAGACAAAACCTACCTCCGCCGGGCGTCGCTCGATGGTGAAGGTGGTGACGCGCGGTCTGCACAAAGGTGGTCCGCTGCAGGCGCTGATCGAGCCCCAGATCCGTGGGTCGGGGCGTAACAACCTCGGGCACATCACCACTCGACACAAGGGTGGCGGGCACAAGCAGCACTACCGGATCGTCGATTTCCGTCGCAACAAGGACGGAATCCCCGCCCGCGTCGAACGGATCGAATATGATCCGAACCGCAGTGCGCATATCGCGCTTCTCTGCTACGCCGACGGCGAGCGTCGTTACATTCTGGCCCCGCGCGATGTGGCGGTTGGAGTGACGCTGCAGTCTGGCTCGGAGGCGCCGATCCGCGCAGGCAACACGCTGCCGATCCGCAACATTCCGGTGGGTTCCACAATCCACGCAATCGAAATGATGCCTGGAAAAGGAGCGCAGATTGCGCGCTCGGCCGGCACGTCGGCTCGACTGCTTGCTCGTGAAGGCACGTACGCTCAGGTTCGCCTGCGCTCGGGTGAAATCCGCAAGGTTCATATCGAGTGTCGTGCAACGATCGGCGAAGTCGGCAACGAGGAGCACAGTCTGCGCACCATCGGCAAGGCAGGTGCAAATCGCTGGCGCGGCATTCGCCCGACAGTTCGCGGTATTTGTATGAATCCGGTCGATCACCCGCACGGTGGTCGTTCCAACGGTGGTGGACATCCTGTCTCACCTTGGGGCACTCCGACCAAGGGCTACAAGACACGCCGCAACAAGCGCACTGACACGATGATCGTGCAGCGCCGTGGCCGTAAGTAACGGGCGAAGGACGATTTAGATATGGCACGTTCAGTCAAGAAGGGCCCCTTCGTCGACGCCCATCTGTTGAAGAAGGTCGACACGGCGCTTACCACCAAGGACAAACGTCCGATCAAGACCTGGTCGCGTCGTTCCACCGTGGTGCCCGAATTCATCGGGCTCACGATTGCGGTTCACAACGGCAGGCAGCATGTTCCCGTTTATGTCAACGAGAACATGGTCGGCCACAAGCTCGGCGAATTTGCGCTGACCCGGACCTTCAAAGGTCACGCGGCGGACAAAAAATCGTCGGTCAAGCGCTAAGGAGTCTGCAATGGAAACCCAAGCAACCCTGCGCGGTGTGCATCTGTCGGCCCAAAAGGGCAGGCTGGTTGCCGACCTGGTCCGGGGCAAGCCCGTCGAGCATGCGCTCAACATCCTCACCTTCTCTCCGAAGAAGGCGGCCCGTATCGTCAAGAAAGTGCTCGAATCGGCAATTGCCAATGCCGAGCACAATGACGGCGCGGATATCGATGAACTGAAGGTCACCACCATTCACGTCGAGAAGGGCACGTCGCTGAAGCGATTTCAAGCCCGCGCCAAAGGGCGCGGCTGCAAGATCGAGAAGCAGACCTGCCACATCTTCGTGAAGGTCGGCAACTAAGCCCGCCCGGAAAGACATCATGGGACAGAAGATTCATCCGACCGGGTTCCGTCTCTCGGTCACCCGAAATTGGTCATCGCGCTGGTACGCCAACAGCCGCATGTTTCCGCAGATGCTCAACGAAGATCTGCGTGTTCGCGCATATCTTCGGAAGAAACTTAAGAACGCCTCCGTGGGTCGGGTCTTGATTGAGCGTCCGGCCAAAAATGCACGGATCACCATTTTCTCGGCGCGTCCGGGTGTGGTCATCGGCAAGAAGGGCGAAGACATCGAGCTCCTCAAGGCCGATCTGCAGCGTTTGCTTGGTGTTCCTGTGCATGTGAACATTGAAGAGATCCGCAAGCCCGAGATCGACGCCCAACTCATCGCCGACTCGATCACCCAGCAGCTCGAAAAGCGGATTATGTTCCGTCGCGCCATGAAACGTGCGATGCAGAACGCCATGCGTCTCGGTGCGCTTGGCATCAAGATCATGAGTTCCGGCCGGCTGAACGGCGCTGAGATCGCACGGATCGAATGGTATCGGGAGGGTCGCGTGCCGCTTCATACACTGCGTGCCGACATCGAGTACGGCTTCTCCGAGGCATTGACCACCTACGGTCTGATCGGCGTAAAAGTCTGGGTCTACAAGGGTGACACGCTCGGTCGCGGTGACGCTCCCGTTGCCGAGAAAGACGTGGCACCGCCGCCCGATCGGGACGACCGCCGCAACCGCCGACTGCCGGCCAAACCTGGTGCTGCCCCGCGCGGCGCGCCACGCCGTCGTCCCGACGGCGAGCCGGAAGCCAAGAGTGCACCCGAGGTCGCTGCCGCTGGTGCCGACGCCCCCAAGACAGCGGTCAAACGTGTTCGCAAAGCGCCTGGTTCGGCGCCCGCGGACACCAAGACCGGCGAATGAAGGAGTGAGCGATGCTGCAACCCGCTCGACGCAAATACCGCAAGGAACAGAAAGGCCGCAACAAGGGCCTGGCAACACGCGGTGCCGCCGTGTCATTCGGCGAATTCGGCTTGAAAGCAACCGGTCGTGGCCGCCTGACGGCGCGTCAGATCGAAGCCGCTCGCCGTGCCATGACTCGGCACATCAAACGGGGTGGCCGGATCTGGATCCGGATCTTCCCGGACAAGCCGATTTCGCACAAACCCGCCGAGGTCCGCATGGGCAACGGTAAGGGCAATCCCGAGTACTACGTGGCCGAAATCCAGCCGGGCAAGGTGCTCTACGAAATGGACGGTGTCAACGAAGCGCTCGCACGCGAAGCGTTTGCACTTGCCGCCGCCAAGTTGCCGATCTCCACGGTCTTCGTGACCCGGATGGTCGGGGCTTGATCTAGACCGGAGAAGGCAGATGAAGGCCAGTGAACTGCGCGCCAAGGACAACGAGGCGCTGACCAAGGAACTCGGCGAGCTGCTGAAAGCGCATTTTTCGCTGCGCATGCAGATCGCTACCCAGCAATTGAACAACACCAGCACTCTGGGAAAAACCAAACGCGATATCGCGCGGGTTCGAACTGTGCTGCGTGAGAAAGCAGCCGCGAAATGACTACCGAAGTCGCAGCCAAGACCAAGCCCAAACGCACTCTGGTGGGACGCGTCGTCAGCAACAAGATGCAGAAAACCGTAACCGTGGTGGTTGAGCGCAAGGTCAAGCACCCGATCTACGGCAAGTACATCGTCAAGAGCACCCGGTATCACGCTCATGTCGAGTCGCAGCTCAATGAGGGCGACACTGTTGAAATTCAAGAGAGCCGTCCGATCTCCAAAACCAAGGCATGGGTGGTTACGCGCCTGGTCGAATCAGCGGTGGCGTAGATCTGACGTATCTGTTGGCTGTGATGTCCTTCTCTTCGCAGAAGAATTTGCAAACAACAAATAATTAGTGCTATAATCGTCGGCTTCGGTCATGAAATGGTGTCGCAAGGGTAATCACAAAAACAAACGTGAAAGCTCGGCAGATGCCGGCAGGCCAGCCGAAACTCAACCCGTACCACGGGACCAAGACTGACCGCCTGGTGGCGGGTGGTGGCAACACCTCCCGTCAAGCCCTAGAGGCCCGGGTGGATTAAGTTGGGACAGGAACAGCGATGATTCAGATGCAGTCGACGTTGGACGTCGCCGACAATACCGGCGCGCGTTCAGTGATGTGTATCAAGGTGCTTGGCGGGTCCAGGCGCCGGTATGCCGGAATTGGCGACATCATCAAGGTGAGCGTCAAGGAAGCGCAGCCGCGAGGTCGCGTCAAAAAAGGTGAGGTTTATAACGCCGTCGTCGTGCGCACAGCCAAGGGTGTTCGTCGCCCAGATGGCTCGCTCGTGAAATTCGACGGCAATGCGGCGGTTCTGTTGAACGCCAAGCTCGAGCCGATCGGCACGCGCATCTTCGGGCCCGTGACGCGTGAACTGCGTACTGAGCGGTTCATGAAGATTGTGTCGCTCGCGCCTGAAGTTCTGTAACGGAGTTTCGATGGAAAAGATCCGCAAAGGTGACGACGTGGTCGTGATTGCCGGTCGCGACAAAGGCAAGCGCGCCAGCGTGCTGAGCCGAGTCGACGAGACCCACCTGTTGGTTGAGGGTGTAAACCTGGTCAAGAAGCATCAGCGACCCAATCCTATGAAGGGGCTGACGGGCGGCATCATTGAGAAGACGATGCCGATCGACCAGTCTAATGTGATGGTGTTCAACCCGGCCATCGGCAAAGGTGATCGCGTCGGCATCAAGACGCTCGAGGACGGCAAGAAGGTTCGCTTCTTCAAGTCCAACGGCGAACTGGTCAAGGCCTGAGAGGAATCGAATCATGACTCGCCTTCAAGATATTTATCGCGAGAAGATCGTCCCCGGTCTGATCACGCAGTTTTCGTACACCTCTGTCATGCAGGTGCCGCGCATTAGTAAAATCACCCTGAACATGGGTGTTTCAGAGGCGGTCGCAGACAAGAAGGTCATGGATGCCGCGGTTGGCGACATGACAAAGATCGCCGGTCAGAAGCCGGTGGTGACCAAGGCCAAGAAGCCGATTGCCGGATTCAAGATTCGGGAAGGTTATCCGATCGGCTGCATGGTCACGCTGCGTGGTACGCGGATGTACGAATTCCTCGATCGCCTCGTCACTGTGGCTTTGCCGCGGGTTCGGGACTTTCGCGGAATCTCGGGTCGCGCCTTCGACGGCCGCGGCAACTACAACATCGGGGTTAAAGAGCAGATTATTTTCCCCGAGATCGAGTACGACAAAGTCGATGCCCTGCGGGGTATGAATATCAGCATCACGACCACCGCCAAGTCTGACGACGAAGCCAAGGCGCTGCTGACCGCCTTCCGATTTCCCTTCCGTAACTGAGGTTCATCAAGTGGCCAAACTCGCTTCGATCAACCGCGACCTCAAGCGTGCGGCGCTGGTTCGCAAGTACGCGAAAAAGCGCGCGGCACTCAAGTCGATCGTCGCCGACCAGTCGGTTTCGGAAGAAGATCGATATCAGGCTCGGCTCAAACTTCAAGCATTCCCCCGCAATTCAAATCCAACCCGGCTGCGCAATCGTTGCGAAGTCACCGGTCGGGCGCGTGGTGTGTATAGCAAGTTCGGTCTTGGGCGCAACAAGCTTCGCGAGTCGGCGATGCGGGGTGAAGTGCCCGGCATCGTCAAGGCAAGCTGGTAACGGGGTATACGACATGAGCATGAGCGATCCGGTCGCCGACATGTTCACGCGCATCCGTAATGGACAGCGCGTGGAGAAACAAACGGTGTCGATGCCGTCGTCCAAATTAAAAGTGGCGATTGCACAGGTCCTTAAGGACGAAGGCTACATCGATGGCTACACCGTCAAGAGCGAGGGCGTCAAGTCCGAGCTCAAGGTGCAGCTCAAGTATTACGCCGGGCGTCCTGTCATCGAGCGCATCGATCGAGTGTCCAAGCCAGGCCTTCGGGTCTACAAAGGACGCGACGATCTGCCGCAGGTGATGAATGGCCTGGGTGTCACCATAGTCACCACGTCTCGTGGCGTCATGACCGACCGCAAGGCCCGCGCAAGTGGTGTCGGCGGTGAGGTTCTCGCCTACGTGGCGTAAGGGGGGTCAAAATGTCCCGAGTAGCTAAAGTCCCGGTGGCTGTGCCCGCCGGTGTCGACGTCCATCTGACTGATGGTCTGGTGACGGTGAAGGGTGCCCTTGGCACCCTGATCCAGCAGATCAGCCCGATGGTGGCGATCACCCGAGAGGGTGCTGAGTTGCTGTTCAAGGCTGCCGACGACAGCCGTGACGCAAGTGCAATGAGCGGTACTTATCGCGCATTGGTTGCGAACATGGTTCAAGGCGTCACCAAAGGTTTCGAGAAGAAGCTGCAGTTGGTAGGCACTGGTTATCGCGCTCAGGCGCAGGGCGCCAACCTGAACCTGACGCTCGGCTTCTCGCATCCGGTGGTCTACAAACTGCCAGAGGGCGTGACAGCGGCAACGCCGACACAGACTGAAATCGTCATCAAAGGCTCCGACCGCCAGCGTGTTGGTCAGGTGGCCGCCGAGATCCGCGCCTACAAACCGCCCGAGCCCTACAAAGGCAAAGGCGTGCGGTACTCGAACGAAAAAGTGACGCTGAAAGAAGTCAAGAAGAAGTAACCGGCCCGCATTCAACGACAGGATTACAGGCGATGGACAAGAAACAGGCTCGTTTGCGCCGTGCCCGTCAGACGCGGTTGAAGATCCGCGAACTGCGGGTCAGCCGGCTGACAGTATTTCGCACGAACCAGCATATCTACGCGAGCATCATCGACGCCGACGGCGCGCGGGTGTTGGTGTCGTCATCTAGCAACGAGGCCGAAGTTCGCTCCGAGCTGGCAGGCACCTCCGGTAAAGGCGGCAATGCCAACGCGGCAACTGTCGTAGGCAAGCGGATTGCCGAAAAGGCGTTGGCTGCAGGCATTCAAAGTGTGGCCTTCGATCGTGCGGGCTACCGCTTTCACGGTCGCGTCAAGGCGCTGGCCGAGGCCGCCCGCGAGGCGGGCCTGAAGTTCTGAACGACGGGAAACGAAGATGGCGAAAATTCAGGCACGGGTCGGCGGCGAAGAGCGCGACGACGGGTTGAAGGAAAAGATGATCGCGGTCAACCGGGTGACGAAAGTCGTCAAGGGTGGCCGGATCCTCGGTTTTGCGGCGCTCACGGTGGTGGGCGACGGCGACGGGCGGATCGGCATGGGCAAGGGCAAGGCACGGGAAGTCCCGGTTGCTGTGCAGAAGGCCATGGACGAAGCGCGTCGCAAGATGATCAAGGTAAGCCTCAAGGGTTCGACGCTTCAGCACACGGTTTTCGGTCGCCATGGCGCCGCCTTCGTGTTTCTGGCGCCGGCGCCAGAAGGCACCGGCATCATTGCGGGTGGTCCGATGCGGGCGATCTTCGAAGTCATGGGTGTCGGCAACGTCGTTGCCAAGAGCCATGGTTCCTCGAATCCCTACAACATGGTTCGGGCCACCTTGAATGCGCTGCAAAACATGAACACGCCGTCCGAGATCGCTGCCAAGCGCGGCAAGACGGTCGAAGAAATTCTCGGTTGATCCGAGCGCCCGATCCGGTCTTTGTGCCGGAACCGTGCAGGAGAATGCAATGAGCAAGAAGACGGTGAAAGTGACCCTGGTCCGCAGCCCCAATGGAACGCGTGGAACGCATAGAGCGACCGTGCTGGGTCTGGGTTTGAAAAAGATCAACCAGGTCCGCGAGTTGGAAGACACCCCTGCCGTTCGCGGCATGATCAACAAGGTTTCCTACCTTGTTCGCGTGGATTGAGGAAGTCATGCATCTGAACGGCTTGAAACCTGCCGAAGGCAGTAAGCATCCCCGCAAACGTGTTGGACGCGGAATCGGCTCAGGTATGGGCAAGACCGCTGGTCGTGGCCACAAAGGCCAGAAGTCGCGTTCGGGCGGATTCCACAAGGTCGGTTTCGAGGGCGGTCAGATGCCCTTGCAGCGGCGTTTGCCCAAGCGTGGTTTTGTCTCGATGCATGCGGGTGACGTGGCAGAGGTTCGTCTGTCTGATCTGCAGCGTTTCGATGGCACTCAGATCGATCTACTCGGTCTGAAGGCTGCGCGCATCGTCTCGCAGTCGGCGAAATCCGCGAAGGTCATTTTGTCGGGCTCGATCGAACGTGCTGTCACCTTGACTGGCATCGCTGTCAGCAAGGGCGCAAAAGCGGCGATCGAAGCCGCGGGTGGCTCGCTGGCGTAACGCCGGCGACTCCTCGCTAGAACTCAGCAGCTCAGGACCGGAACAGGCTCGTGGCAACGATTCCCTCAAACCAGGGCAAGGCAGGGCGCTTCGGCGACCTGAAGCGCCGGCTATGGTTCCTGCTGCTTGCGCTGGTCGTGTACCGCATCGGTGCGCATATTCCGGTTCCTGGTATCGACCCTGATCAGCTGGCGCAGCTGTTCAAGGGACAGCAGGGTGGCATCCTGGGCATGTTCAACATGTTTTCGGGCGGCGCGCTGTCGCGCTTCACGGTTTTTGCACTCGGGATCATGCCGTACATTTCGGCCTCGATCATCATGCAGCTGCTGACGGTGGTTGTGCCGCAGCTCGAGGCGCTGAAAAAAGAGGGTGAAGCCGGGCGCCGGGCGATCACCAAGTACACGCGCTGGTTCACAGTCGGCCTGGCGACGTTTCAGGCACTTGGTATCGCGATAGCACTGGAATCTCAAGCAGGTCTTGTGCTCGATGCCGGTATTCAGTTTCGATTCACCACAGTGGTGTCGCTGCTGACCGGAACGATGTTCCTGATGTGGCTGGGCGAACAGATTACTGAACGAGGTCTTGGCAACGGGATTTCAATCATTATTTTTGCTGGCATTGCGGCTGGGTTACCCGCGGCAGTGGCCGGTATGGGTGAATTGGTTCGGACTGGCTCGATGAACGCGCTGGTCGCGCTGCTGATCGTGGTGCTGGTTGTTCTGGTGACGGCTGCGGTGGTTTTTGTAGAGCGTGGCCAGCGCAAGATCACTGTGAATTACGCAAAGCGTCAGGTGGGAAATAGGGTGTACGGCGGGCAGACCTCGCATCTGCCGCTCAAGCTGAACATGTCGGGCGTGATCCCGCCCATCTTCGCGTCGTCAATCATCTTGTTTCCGGCCACGCTGGCGCAATGGTTCACTTCCGGCGACACGACCAACGTGCTGGTGCGGGCCTTGAAGGATATGGCTGCGACGCTGGCCCCAGGGCAGCCGGTGTACATCCTGCTGTACGCAGCGGCCATCATATTTTTCTGCTTTTTCTATACAGCGCTGGTCTTCAACAG